>CAIPID010000496.1 GCA_903865015.1 uncultured beta proteobacterium
GATTGCAGTGAACTCAGGCAACAAGAACGCACAGTCCGTGGGCGCAGCGCTGGACAAAATGGTCGTAGCGACACAAACAGGTGTGTCGACCAGCACACAGGATCAATTGTTGTACGCCTCGTCCACGCAGAACGCAGCAGGTTTGTCAGACTACGCTCAAAGCTTAGCTGGCGAAATCTATGCAGCAGCGGTTGCAGTCATTGCACAAACGACACAACGTGTGCAGCAAGCCGTACTGACACGACTGGGCGACACAATGGGGATTGGTTTGCCAAGCTCCATGACAAACCCTGCAGGTAATACTGCATTGATGGCTGCAAGCAATACAGCCTTATCTGGCGGTGTAGCTTCATCTGCTGTCAGCACAAATCCCGCTGTGAATCCCAATGCCGAGGCTCGAGCATTTTCGAATGGTAATGTTTGGGGTGATCTGGCATATCAGAAAGGCAATCGCAGCAGTGACAGTAATTCTGGAGGCTGGAACACTAATCTCTATCAACTGGTATTTGGCTCTGATTTTTATGTATCGAATGGGATGAGACTGGGTGGTGGTATTGCACTGTCAAACACCACTCTCAATCCAACCTATGGCTCAGGTACCGTCCAGCAGGGTTCGGTCTTTGCCTACGGAAAGATGCCGATCGAAGAGTACGTAGTCGATGCAATGGCAAGCTTTGGTTTGAACAACAGCGATCTTTCACGCAGCGATATCACGAGCTTGAGCAATGGATTTAGAAACAAGTCTATTTCTGGTAACGATGCGATGGTGAGTCTGGGGTTGAGTCGCCCGATTGATTTGGATAATTTCCGTATCACTCCCTATGCGCGTGTGACGTGGCAGATGGTGACGCAATCAGGTGTGAACGAGGGCGACACCGCCTCGGCACTCAGCGTCAATGGATTCACAGGCAATGGTGTGCGTGGAGTACTGGGTATCGCAGCAGGATCAAAGGCTAGCGATCCAATGAGCGAAAAATTCACCTACAGAGCCTATGTGGGTCTCGGTGTGGATTCGTCAGGGCTATTGAATCCAACGCTCAATGCGTCACTTGCTGGTATGGGTACAAACATCACCACCCCCAATGCAGGTACGACGTTCGTACAAGCAGGCTTATATGGCACGGCGAAACTCTCTGACAACGCCTATGCCTTTGCTGGCCTGTCTGGCGAGGCACGTAGCGGACAGACCCTGGGTGCAGTCAATGTTGGCGTCAGGATTCAGTTCTGAGTAAGAGAATTGGTGTTCAAGCGTTGAGGTTCAAGCTCACTACGTCCGTGTTGCCTAAGTAGTTAGTATCCCTCCCGCAGACCAAAAGCAAAAAACCGGAGATTTCATCCCCTCAGGCGGTTTGTGATGTAGTCAGGGCTGGCCCGCCAGTACCCTAAAAACACCTCAACTGAGGTGTTTTTTTATGCCTGTGGCTCATAAGTAAGTAGGAATATCATTTTTATATCGTTACGACTACTTATCCATTCTTTTCTCTAGCCGCTGCTCCAAGATCTCAAGCTTATCGTTTTTTTCTATTAACCGCTGTTCCATCACATCAAGACGCTCATTGGTTTTTTGAATGCGTTCTGCGGCCTGTGCAAATACGGTTGCTGTGAATTTGCCGGAGTCATAGGCCGAGAGCAGTGCCTGCATCGTCGCGACATTAGCCGCATAGAGACCGAGCACGGAGGCGATCGCTGTGGTGACAACGATATATTTAAGATTAACAATTTGCTTTCTTGTTTGCGTGGACTCACAACGGAAATCATCGAAAGTTTGACGTATACCCTCGAAAGTTTCTTTGTTAGCGGCATCGCGCTCGTCCATGCGCATGAATAACGCCCGGATTTCGCCTTTGAGCTCTGCAACACGACCATCCATCCTGGCTTCGATGAGCTCGCTCCTGGCACTCAGTACTGCACTAATTGGTTTCATTACTTCGCACCCGACGTTCGCTATGACTCGATAGCTAAGACTCTAGCGGTGCATAGAGGCAGTGGGCAAGCATTAAATAGTTAGCAAACGTAACGAAGTAACAGGCATTTACTCCTGCACAATCTGTCCACCATCGTAGCCGCAGGCAATACGCCCAAGCGCAATGCGCAACGCGGGCGAGCTGACCTGATCAAAAGCGGCTACATCGTTTGGGCGTTTGCCCCGGGCAAGAATATCGCGCAAAATCTCTTGATCCAAATGCGGTAATGCGGCCCAAAAACCACGTCCCAGTTGCTGAGCCAGCGCAAAGTCAGGATGATTGGCGCTCTCTGGCGCACGTCCGATTTCGTACATATGCGTGACATCGCCCCAAGGTGCACGCTCTGCTGGTAAACGTTCGAATATCTCGGGACACTCTTCTGCCACATAAAAGCGATTGAGCGTATCAAACAGACGGAATTTATAGCCGTTCGCCAATAACAACGGCTCATAAGCCTCCCATGCGGGTTCACCCTTGCCTGGAGTAACTGCTTCGGCCACGATGACTTTAGGACGAAAGCGGTTGAAATTATTGCCGGCTAATACATCGCTTTCAGCGCCCTCGACATCTATTTTTAAAAAATCGATTTGTTGGACTCGATTGCGCTCACATAATTTTTCCAAGGTGAGCATTGGTAATTTCAAGCGCTGATAGTCTGCGCCAAACTCTTTGGCGACATCCGCATGTAATTCAATCGTTGTTGAAAAACCATGCAAACGATTCACATGAAAAAAATCAACCTCTCCTTCAGAGCGTCCAATCAGGCCTTGATACAAGGTATCGCGTGGTCGGATTTTCTTATATAAGTCGGCCAGTTCGGCAATTGGCTCAGCCACAATCCCACTCCAGCCACGCTCATAAAACCATAGAGAGACATTATCCGCAACCGGGTGACCTGCCCCGATATCAATGTAAAAACCTCGCTCTTGCCCTGCAAAAGCAAGCGACAGATGGTAATCCTCAAGGTTTTGTGTGTAGGACAGGGGCATATGATTCGACCAATACGTTTAGACTTATTGAACAATATATCAAAAGAGGCTTATTCATCATTTTCCTGAAAGGAAATAAGCTTAGAAAAAATCAAATCTGTAATAAGTTTAAATATCTGTAGATATGAAATTTTTCCAATTTTTTCCTAAAAACTTATCAAAATGAACCTGACGGATATAAAGAAATAAAAATCGCAAGTCATTTGTGCTAAAAAATTAGCCAAATCTACTTATCTTTGGATCTAGACACTTAAAGGAATGCTGATGTATCCAAGGTTTTTCCCATTCGCTTGTCTCTTAATTGGGCTTTACGCGATGTTCGCAAGCAGCAGAACTTTTTATGCAATCCTGTGGGTCACAGTGGTGTTGACAGCTGTCAGTGCGGTTTATTACAGCTCTGCGGATCTACCCTTACTGCGTACCTACCACTGGTAAGATCGTGAAAAAAGCTACATCCAACTTTATTTTGTCGCTAAATGCCTTCGCATTGTTCGGCTGTTCGCTGCTTGTTGCAGTGGCTTTTAGTTTACAGATTCTTCTAGCCGAGCTGCCGTGCGCACTTTGTAATTTGCAACGCTTAGAATTTTTGCTGTTTGGTAGCGGAATCCTCACCGTTTTGCTTCATCCCAAAATTTACAGAATGGGTTATTTGCTAAGTGGCGTGAGCGCCATCATTGGCGCATGCACGGCCATTACCCAAGTATTCATTCATATTTTGCCTACCGATGAAGGAGGTGTCGGATCACCGATTTTCGGGTTTCACCTCTATGCTTGGTGCTTTGTTATCTTTATGGCTGCCGCCATATACGTTTTAGTTCTCATGTCACTCCATACTGAATCAACAGATCGCATCATGCCCAAAAATGGTTTGCAAAGTTTCAAAACGCAAAAACCTATCGTTAAATTCATCATTACATTTTATGTACTCATATCAATTGTTGCTACAAGCTCAGCATTCGTTGCGAATGGTTTTGGGCCTTTTTTAGAAGGTGGACAACAAAAGTATTGGCTACTGGAAGTCATCAAAAATCCAGGGACCACTGTCACTCAAAATATGCTGATGCAAAAATAATATTTTTCGACACGAGTCTTAAAATAGGTTTAGGAGTATTGAACAAAAAATGCAGCTTTATGGATGAAAATAAAACGCGATCCCCAGAATAAAATAGATTCCGATTAAAAGAACGCCTTCCATCCAATGACTCTTGCCGTCGATCAGCAATATCTTCAACATACCAACCGAAATGACGACTGCGGCAATCTGAAAGGAGTCAAAACCAAGATTCATCGGACTCCATAGAAAACTTAAGAAAACCAGCAGAGGCATGACAAGCAATACAATTTGTGCACTACTTCCAACGGCGAGTTGTAACGCGAGCGATATTTTTCCTTTAAAAGCAGCCGTCATCACAGAACCAAATTCGGCTGCATTGCCCATCATCGCAAGCAGAAACACACCCATAAAAGCATTTGAAAACCCCCAGGTTTCTGCAACGTGTTCAATACTGTCCACTAATATTTCAGCCACAACTGCAAGAACCGCCGTGGAAACAAGTAGAACCGTTAACGCCTTCCCTGTGCGCCATCCCTCTTCATGCTCCGCTTCTTCTGCATCAAACATGTGCCGGTGAGTCTTGAGACAAAAGTATAAATACCCAACGTAGCAGGAGATCAACACAACACATACAGCCAGGGATAAAACATCGAGTTGATGATCAGCAATACTAGGGGCGGTGTACTTCAATAACGCTGGCATAACCATGGCTATACTTGCAAGGCAGAGTAATGCTGTCGCCATCCCCACAGCCTGCGGATTGAAAGCGATCTCTTTCTTTTTAATGCCTGCAACCACAAGCGCCGCCCCACTCACAAAGAGAACATTTCCAATAACCGCACCACTGATAGATGCTCGCACGATCTCTATGTAGCCTTGCCGCAATGCCAAGATGGAAATTATCAGCTCAGTGGCATTTCCGAATGTTGCATTGATCAAGGCGCCGAGCCCAGGTCCGGTTTTTGCGCTGAGATGCTCGGTTCCTTGGCCCATCAGTCCTGCGAGAGGAATAATCGCCAGCGCGGATGCAACAAAAATGTAGACGCCCGGCAAATCAAGGATATGTAACGTCACCGCGACGGGTACAAAAACCAGTAACCAGTTTAATTTATTCGCCACGTCGTTATCTCCAAAATTTATATCAATCTGGCAAGTGAATATCCATATCAGCGTGAGTACGCTCTACGCACTTAGCTCCTGCATCACGAGACAACGTCGCAGTCATATCATGTTGATTAGCTGCCTGGGCCGCTTCCTGCGCAAGTGCGTATGCGCGTTTCGTGCCGCGATTATTTAAATTAGCTAATGACAATTGCAATGCTCGCTGCGGATGATCACCACTGCCCAAATAAAATTCCGCTGCATGATCTGCAAAAGCCAACAGGTGACGCGATAGTAGTGCCTCATACATCGTACGAGCGATTTCTATTTCTGCGTTCGCAGCAGTCAAATTGCCTTGTTCGGCCAACAGATCAGACAGCCTCCACCTGACTTCTGGATCTCCGCTATGCAAGACGCCAGCTAGTAACGTGTGCGCCTCGTCAAACTCGCGTCGTTGAAGATGAATTTCAGCTAAATGCACAGCCGCATGGGTATAGCCTGGCAAATAGTTTAGCGCCTGCGCATACCAATAGGCGGCTTGTTCAAGGTCAGGCTCAGCATGTAGCTCGCCCCACAAAAAACCCAATTGAAAGCAAGCCCATGCCGGGCCAAGCGGCGATAGCCCCACAGAGGATCTGAGCGCCGCTAAGTAAATATCGTGTGCGGCGTCATAACGACCCAAGTCTGCAAGCAAGGCACCTAAAGGAACCAGATTCTCCACGGATCGATTTTGTCTGACTAAGCGCTCACGTTGCTCAAGGACAGTATTTAAATCATCTCCGAGCGCTTGCGCAATGCCAAGCTGGATGCGCTGGACCTCTTGTGCGTCGGCACCTAGTTTCTTAGCGTGCGTCAAATTTTCACTGGCCTGTGCAAAATGATGTCGCGCGGAGTTCACGCGTGCAGCCAGCATATACGAGGAGGCAAAATCGGATTGAGAAACCAGCAAGGTATTGGCTAAACCCTCTAACCGATCGAGCGCGGTGTAATCCCCAAAAAATTGAGCCATATTAGATTCACCATCCAATATGGAATCAAGCACGCCAGGCCTTTCAGGATAGTTCTGAAATATAAACCACTGATGTGCAAGCGAGCTCCTCATGTTGATCGTAAAAAGCTCACCATCCGTTGCCTCAGGCAAAAAATCTTGCGCCGCAATCATTTAGGCTGACCAAACTTTTCTTGCAACGCTTTTAAGCTACGCTCAATCAAGGATTGAATAATCAAGCGCACGATCAGCTCCCCTTGACCAGACGGTCGATAATCGACGGCCCAGGTGACACGAGAACCTGTGCCACTGGCAACAACTTGAATCTTGCCGGTATAGGGCTTTGCAGGTACGCCACTCACCATGGAATAGGTTAACGTTTGGTTTGCAGCATCCAGACTATCCAAACGCTCAACAATGGTTTTGCCATCTACGGTTTCGATTTCCCTGAGCTGGCCGACTCCTGTCCCCGTTTTTTTAAGCGAGGCGATGAGCGGGCTCCAGGGATTGTCAAATTGTCCAACTAGTGCCCACACATCAGCAGGCTTGGCGAGCAGTTCAATTTGATGAGAAACCTGAAGCATTTTTTTATTCGGTGGCGCCAGATATGGGAACACGGCCAAACCAGGCTGAGTCGCTTGAGTCGCTCCGCTCTGATAGAACTTGCCTTGATCGCGATTGATTAAATATGTCACCAATATATCGATTGAGTTTGCGTCGACTGTCCTGCCACCTCCTGTTGTGTAGGGCTTGCCCGCAATGGTACTTTTTTCGATTTCCAAAAGACTGTCATTTGTAATTGGTTTCGATACATCAATTAGCAAAAAATCATCTAACCGGACATTGATATGTGCATTCAATAATGCAGAATCCCAGTTTATTTCACCATCACGCTTGTCCCACAATTCAAAACTGTCACGCAGGCGTTTTTGAAAGAGAGGTGCGAGATCCTCGGGCAGTGGTTGAAAAGGGGTTTGCTGATTCCATAAATCGCGCAAATCAAACGAGTTTGGAACTGCATTCAAAATGAAATTTGTTTGTTCAGGCCGCCCCACCCAGTCATAGCGAGGAACCGAGTGCGATTCAGGACCTCGCTCGCGCGGGCTGGTTTCAGCAACCACACCAAAGATAGTTCCCTGGTTCGCAGGGAAAAACTGCTCGATATTGAGCTCAACCACTAAGCCCATCACATTGTCATCTTGCAGATAGTTAGGAACGGACTTCATGTTGTTCGCTAACCAGCCAATATAGAAAGGATCTGAACGCACACCTGCAAAAATACGTATTGAACGATCCTTACTATAAGAGCCTTGCTCATCTCCAACAACAAGTGTTACGGCCTCACCAGTTGGCAAGGTACACGTACCACTTTGGGATTTCGGATTGACGCCTGACAGATCGGTCGCCTTTAAGATGTCAAACTGAAAATTAAAGCGGATTTGCTCTCCGTAGGATTCAAATTTTGCGGCAACACCCAGGCCCGCAACTTTCACGCGACGAACGATAATGCTGTACTTTGCTGCATTAGAAAATACGCCTGTCTCTCCTGCAAAAGGGAAAACATCGGCAATTAAAACAAGTCGCTTCGGATCTGAGGGTTTTGTAAAAGCGAATAAATCCGTTAAATCAATAGCAGGATCCGCAGTCGTTCTAGGTCCATCAATGTGATCTGACATAATTGCTCGCCTCTTGACCATTGAATGGATGTTTGAAGTTAAACCAGGTTTTATCTTCGTTCGCAACTAATGCATTAGCGGGGCCACCATAGTTTGTAACTCGGCCAGCTTCGTTAGGTATTGACTTGAGGTACTCGATAATTGCGTAGCGCTCGGCCGCAGAAAGCTCTGGTCCAATGACGCCGTTACCTCTGGTTTGCGAGTAACTTTTTTCAAATGAGTGACCGGCATTCGAGTTTCCAATCAGGGTCGTATCAAAAAAATAATCTTGCGGGTTCACGACAGATGTATTGATGCCAAGCTTGATCGGATCAAATTCACGCGTCACAAAAAACGATGAGGGGCGCTCTGCCGCTGGCGACAAGAGCGCGTAGATGGTTGGCACCGAACCATTATGCAAAAATGGTCCTGTTGCCCAGATACCGTCCCGCGGCGCAGCTTTGTAACTGTCCTGCGGAGATGGGACGGGCGGTTCATTCAAATAATTGGTGTAGCTATTCATCTCGGCGAACTCTTCTTTTGAGAATGGCCCGGCCTTGTTAACGGCTTTCGCGACAATTTTTCCCTGAATAACCTGACCAAACTCACCATTCGATACCTTAGCCTGCCCATTGAAATAAGGCGCGAGGGTTCCAGTAAAAATCACGGGTTCTGGGTTAAAGCTTATCCCTTTGAGCTGAGTGCCGTCAGTGCCTACGATTGTTTGTGGAACGATTGCATTTTCAATAAATCGCTTGCCTGGCGCACGCTCAGGGCTCCATCGATAAGGATAAGTGGTGTGACATTGCTGGCAATGATTCACAAACAGTTTTTGCCCGATCATGACCTTATCCTGATCCAATTTACCCAGGATTTCTTCAGGCCATTTAGGAGGAGCTAGCACTTTCAACAAAGACTCAAGTTTGACTAAGCCCCTAATATCAGTGGTCGTGTCAAACAAACCTTGTTCTGGTGTCGCAGACTTCAAGTCATATCGCGTAAACACACCTAATGTTTCCCCAGCGTTTCTGCTAAGTGGGTTAGTTACGACAGCACTCCACTGCACCCAGGCAGACTGTGGGGCATTCCATAAAAATGGCGGTTTGACCGGGGCCAGCGAGGGGTAGATATTGCCTAACTCGCCTGTATTGATGGCGGTAAAACTATTATGAATACTCGCTAAGGCGTCCATTCGCCCGGGACCAGGAAGTGAGGGCAACACAAATGAGTATTTCACTTGTGCCTGAACAATTTGCGTATCTTGAATGAGCCGCCTTTTTAAATCTGCTTCACTGATTGCGGGATTGGTCTTTTGAATTGTTTTGAACATCGTTTGAAAGCGCGCTTGGTCAGTGACTGTCTCATTGAGCGAGTCTGCTAAGGATCTAACCCAGGCAACAATATTCAAGCGATTGTTCGCGCCCCCTTCGATACGAATCTGCTGGCCCTTGTATTGAACTTGTCCGGTATGACAGGCTGCGCAGGTCATCCCCATATACACGCCCGTATATTGCCCAGAACTCACCGTAGTCTTGGTGATCCCTACCGGTAAGGAGTCAGGATTGTTTTTTAAATCTGGTGGGCCCATTAACAGGCCAACTTGATCAGCATGCGACGCGCTGTTGAAGTGCTCATTTGAGCCAGGCAACTTGAGTGCCAGATAAATATCGTAAGAAATTAAGGCAGATCCTTGTGAGCCCCAGTAATAATCAGCGCGCTGCTGTGCAGTCCACGCTTGGTTGAGATAAATAGTGGAGGTTTTGTCGACTGGCTGGGCCTGAACCAAACCAGCATATGCCAGGGCCATACAAGCGATCAAAGACCTTATGCAAGTAACAAAACCAATTATTTTCATATTTATTCTCATTAAGTTTTGAAAAATAAGGCTTATCAAGTTTATCAAGACTTTATCATTAGCTAAATAAAATTAAGATCCAATGATTGAACCAGCACTTCGCATCACCTCAATGAGCCGTTCTGCTCAAAAGTTAATTGACGATGCGAATATTCGTCTGGAATTACTGGATCAAAAAATAGGCGTAAAGTATCCATTGGCGGAAAGATCCGCAAATGGATACGATCTAACGAGAACGCCTGATGACTGACAGCTCCATCCTCCAAGAAACTCTTTGCAATCAAATACGCGAGCAAGGATTTACCAAACTTACTGCTGAGGACCTATCCCGGCTTGTAGGGGATCAAAGTATTACCGGATTTATACAGCGCTGGGATGAATTGCATGCTTATTGGGGAGATTTGCGCCGTGATACGCACCTAAAAGATGGTGGCGCCTATCGCCAGCGCCGCCACAGCTGCTTTATCCAGGATCTGGATCAACATACGCTAAC
>CAIPID010000497.1 GCA_903865015.1 uncultured beta proteobacterium
CCTATCCTTTTGATACGCGTCGTTGCTGGATTGATTTAAAACCGAAGTCTTCTTCTGCGCTTGCAGAACAGACAGATGGCTTGCTTGGTTCCATCGACGCGCGTTCAAGTCTTGGCATTGGTTTGTCCTTCCGTTCGTTGATTGATATCAATCATTGGGTATTCGCCGAGCATCGCGTTCATGGTCAAAAGGTATTGCCGGGTACTGCATATTTAGCGCTTGCTTTGGAGCTTGCAAATAGAGTCTGGTTGACTTCATCAGTGGTCATTGAAAATATGCGCTGGAGTCGCGCGTTGCCAGGCGAGGGCGTGGTGGAGGTCCTGACCACGCTTAAAGAGGGTGGTTTGTTGACTATTTCGACGCATGCCGGTGTGCATATGCAATGTCGGATCTCACAACGACCCGATCACGCCGCTCCTGTACGTGATGTGAAGGGCTTGACTGAAAATGACGAGACCTACACGATTGACTGTGAAACGCTTTATGTTCGATTTGAACAGTCTGGACTTTCATTCGGACCTCGTTTTAAAAGAATACAAAAAGTATCAGGCTATGCCGATGTCGCTTTATCGCGTATTCAGGCGCACGCAGATTCATCGTTCAGCAGCTTTGATACAGGCATGCTTGACGCAATGTTTCAAACGATCGGTGGTCATCTTCCCGATGCGCGCATGATTGAGGGACAGGCAGTGATGCCGGTCTCGGTTGAAAGAATAGAGGTGTTCGGATTGCCTCCCCGACAAGCTTATGTCTTGGCGCATTCAGACGCAGAGGATCTTTTCTCGGTTGATATGACGGATCAGAATGGATGTGTAGTGTTGCGAGCCACTGGTCTTGCTTTCATTAATACCCCAGCCAGATCCGATGATTTACTTCAATCTCAAGTGCCATCGATAGCGCAAGACGCTATCGATATGTATGCCCCGCGCTGGGAGGTGCAGTCAATTGCTTCAGGTGGCTTGAGCGATATAGATAAAAGGGTTGGAATTTTTGGTGGGCTAAGTGTTCCAGCTTTACTCGATGCGTTGAGATTCCACTATCCCCAGGCGGTCATGCTCGACGAGGACTTCAATCCAGAGCACTTTGATCGCCTTTTCTATTTGAATTCCCTTGACTACCTTGTAGATGACACGCTGCCCTCTACTGAGGTGATCAGGGATTATCAGCGCTCTGTGCTGATGCCGTTATTTGAGATTATTAAAAAAATAGGTGTTACTTCGTTAACACTTAAAGTGTTGACACATCGGGCGCATGCATTTTCATCGAGTCAGTCTGCTCAACCCTTGGGAGCAATGACTCTTGGATTTGTTAAAGCAGCGGGCCGTGAAATTTTATCTCTGAACATTTCAGGCATCGATATTGATCGCTTCGATGATGCGAGCATCATTGCTAAAGCAGTGATTGACGAACCAGAACATCGCCAGGCCCAAGATGTTTTGTTACGAGCGGGTGCAAGATATGTGCGGACTCTGTCTTGCCTCCAGATGGACGATCAGGCGAGCCGATTCAAAGAAAAAGGCACTTATTTTATTGTCGGAGGCGCAGGCGGTATTGGCGTTGAGCTTTCTCTCTATCTCGCAAAATCCTATCGTGCGAATCTTGTCTGGGTAGGACGTCGCACAGAAGACGAGAGCGTGCGTGTTGCGATGCAACGTGTCCGCGCAAACGGTGCTCAGGTTATGTACATAAGCGCTGATGTAACCGAAGCATCGCAATTAAGTGCTGCGATTGGGGCTTGCCGTGCGCAGTTTGGCTCCCTCCATGGCGTGATCCATTCCGCACTTGTGCTGCGTGACGGGTTGATCTCTAAAATGGAACCCACGGATCTGCTCGCTGCCTTAGTGCCTAAGACAGAGGGCATTGCTGCTCTCGCACAATGCTTGCGTAATGAGTATCTCGATTTCTTTTGTGTATTTTCTTCCGCGATTTCTTTTTCCGGTAATCCTGGTCAATCCAATTACTCTGCTGCAAGTCTCTTTATTGATGCTTACACAACACAGTTACGCCATCAGTTGCCTTACCCCGTACTGACTCTCAATTGGGGCTATTGGGGCGAGGTTGGGGTGGTTGCGGATGATGCAACACGCGCGAGAATGCATGCGCAGGGCATATTGTCGATTTCTTCAGAATCTGGCATGCAGTCTTTCGAGAAAATTCAGGGCTCAGGAATTGCGCAGGCTATGCCGATGAGACTGTCCGCGCGTAAGCGTGCAGATATGGCTGATGAATCGTTTGTCATGCGTAAGGCTCAACTGACTGTGCCTGCGATTGTGCCGAATGCCAAGTTCCCGGACATCTCAAAACATCCAGAGTTTGATCAGGAATTTTTTGATGATCTCGATAGCTATGCCCGATCGCGCGTTGCTCATTTATTGGCCTTTGCTTTGCCAGTTGAAGGTAATGTAATCGGTGTGACTGCACTGCGCGTAGCACTGGCTGTTTCTGAACAAAATCTCCCATTGTTTGCCAGCTTGCTTGATATGCTTGAGCGTGACCGATATATAGCAATCGCCGGTGATGAGGTTCGTGTATTGAACCGGACTGAAATGCCTATTCCTAGCGCAACATTATCGAAATCGCCATATTTCCCGCTGCTGGACGCATGCCTGAATGATTTGCTCGGCGTGCTGGCAGGACACCGCGATGCTGCGCAAGTTCTGTTTCCTCAAGGATCACGTCATCTTGTCAAGGATGTATATGCCAAAAATGAAATCATGGCGGCTTGTGATCTCATGCTTGGCGCGTTGGTTCGTCATTATGTTGAGCAACGACGCGAACAGGGTTTGAGCGGAACTGTTCGTATTCTTGAGATAGGAAGTGGTACGGGTGCAGCGACGCGTCAGATTCTGGCAGCGATTGGTCGCGAGCCCTCGGATATCAGCTATACCTTTACGGATGTCTCCAGAAGTTTTGTCACACGAGGTGAATCCGAGTTTGCTCCGATGTATCCATTCATGCGTTTTGATTGCCTTGATATCGCACATCATCCTGTCGAACAAGGCTTCGAGACTGGCTCCTACGATCTTGTCATTGCTTCAAATGTGCTGCATGTTGTCAAACACCTTGGGGTGGCACTTGGCCATGCAAAAAGCTTTCTAAAAGAGGGCGGTTTGTTATTAATCAATGAAGTCGCGCAAGCACGTGATTTCATCACGTTGACCTTTGGACTCACACCCGAATGGTGGTCACATCGGGGTCAAGATGGTCGACTGCCACACTCCCCATTACTTTCAGGACGCGGATGGAGCGATCGCTTGTTTGCAGAGGGGTTTTCAGAGGTCAAGGAATTTGGACCTTTAGAGATCAAAGATCGTGTCAAGCCTCAAGTGATTGTTGCTGCAGTAAGTGACGGTTGGATAAGACTGCCCATCCAGTCTGATTTGATTCAAACAGAAATACCTAAAGTTGAGTCTCAGGCATTACAAAATCAGGACGAACACGCACTGGAATTTGTGCGTGAAGTATTTTCTTCTGTTCTCAGGATGCAGAATGAGGAGCTCGACTCCGACTTGACCTTTGAGATGTTCGGTGTCGACTCTTTGCTAGTGATGGATTTGAATCGTGCGTTTGAAGCAAAGCTTGGAAGTATCCCTGCAACCATACTTTACGAAGCTAGAACCATGCGGTCTCTCGCCGCTAGACTGTCGGATCAGATTGCTGGATATCTGGCTCAAGTCCATGCCGCGTCTCAAACCCGGATCGCGCAACCTGCGTTAGTTTCGGTTGCGAGCCGAACATCTTCCAATGTGAATAATGTTGCTGTCGTTCAACGCGCGGACCAAGGGGTATCTGCCAGTATCGAACCTATTCCAACTAGTTTGATACCTGAGCCGACAGACGATGCGGTCGCAGTGATTGGGATTGCATGCAGGTTCCCGGGTGCAGATGATGCGAATGCGTTTTGGTCCTTGTTAAACGAAGGGCGAAGCGCCATTACCGAGCCATCCGCTGAGCGCTGGGGATGGAGTGAGATTGAAAAAGGCACGCGTTCAAGTGGCTCGAGGCACTACAGCAGCTGGGGTGGGTTTATTAATGGTTTCGACGAGTTCGATCCCATCTTTTTTGGAATTTCACCGGCTGAAGCCGAAACGATGGACCCACAGGAAAGATTGTTCCTGCAAACCGCCTGGCACGTTCTGGAAGATGCGGGATATCCGCCACCCTCCCTCAAAGGAGGCTCTGTTGGCGTGTATGTCGGAGCGATGAATCCCGACTATGAATGGTTAAGTGGATATGCCGCCCGCTCAGGTCATAGTGGCGATGCGCATTCGGCTTACTGGTCAATAGCAAACCGGGTAAGTTATGTGCTTGATTTGCGTGGCCCGAGTATTGCTGTCGATACCGCCTGTTCGTCTTCTTCGAGCGCCATCCACCTTGCATGTGAGGCGGTGCGTCATGGTGAGTGTGATACAGCGATTGCCGGCGGTGTCAATATCATTGCGGGTCCCATTCACTATTCTCGTCTCTGCGGTCTTGGGATGCTCTCGGATGGCCCGGATTGCAAGAGTTTTGGGATAAATGCTGATGGTTTCGTCGATGGCGAAGGGGTAGGGGCTGTTCTGCTAAAGCCCTTGAGCAAAGCACTCGCAGATGGTGATGACATTTACGGTGTGATCCGGGGCTCTGCCGTGACCTCTGGTGGCAAGACGAGTGGTTATACCGTTCCCAATCCTGAGGCTCAAACACAATCTATTACCCGGGCCTTATCGCGCGCCGGTGTGCGTGCCTCAGAGCTTTCCTACGTCGAGGCACATGGAACGGGTACGGCGCTTGGTGATCCGATAGAGTTTGTCGCGTTAAATCACGCACTGGGGACGTCCGGTATGTTGATTCAGGATTGCGCGCTAGGCTCTGTCAAATCAAATATTGGTCATTTGGAATCTGCCGCTGGGGTGGCCGCATTGATTAAAGTATTGTTGATGCTACGTCATAAGACGCTGGTACCAACGCTGCATGCTGATACGCCTAATTCTGCACTTGCATTAGAAAATAGTCGTTTGAAACTGCAGTTGAAGACTCGCCCCTGGGTGTCTAACGGTCATTTGTTCGCGGGAGTTAGCTCATTCGGTGCAGGGGGGACGAATGTGCACATCGTGGTTGAGCAACCACCACTACGTTTTCCTGAAACAAAGTTGTTGAATCAGTACCTGATGGTGCTTTCCGCCGATGACGTTGAGCAGCTAAAAGTACAGGCCACTGTGTTAGCAACATATTTGAAACAGTGCACCGATGATGTTCAAGAGAAAATACTGAATATCGTTTCTGGTTTTCTGGGTGTATCCGCCGAACAAATCGACAAGGCTGTGCCGCTTGTTGATATTGGCATTGATGGTGCAACGGCACTTCGGTTTTCAAGCGAAATTGAAAACTCCCTGGGACGAAGACTCTTGATCGATCCACAAAGTAGTTTGACCGATATGCTTGCTGCTGCAGGCGTGGAGAGTGCCAGCAATCTGACTGTTCCGTCTCTGGCTTATACGCTGCAGACAGGTCGCGCCCAACTGAGTCAACGATTCGCCGTGATGGTGCAGGACATATCCGGCCTTATTCAGTCGCTTGATGATTTTGTTACGCATGGCATGACGCATGCGGTAAATGGCAACGACGAATGGGCCGCAGCTGGAAGGGATTATCTTCTGGGTAAGTCAATTGATTTCAAAGCGTTATGGAAGGATGACTTTCCTGTGCGTGCGAGCTTGCCCCATTACGTTTTCAGACGTGAAAGATACTGGATTGCTGAACTGGATCAGCCCGCTGTTCGCCAGCAGTTAACCTTATCTACGGTTCAGATCAGTCCTGTCCAGGTCACGCAGGCGACTCAAGCGACGCAGGTAACTGAGAATGAGAGTAGTCAGGTTGTTTCAGGTAAATCCGCCTCAATTCTTAAATTTCCACTCAAAAGCAAAGGTACACGCGTTGCAATTATGGGGGGAGGTCCTGCAGGCTTGGTCACTGCAAAAACCATGCTCGAGGCAGGGCACGACCCTGTTGTGTTTGAAAAGACTGACCGTATAGGCGGGATTTGGGCTCAGCGCAGTCATAAGCCCTATGGTACTTATGGCAGCACACGACTGCAATCTTCAAAATATACGGCTTTGTTTTCGGATTTTCCTGCAGCAGATTCTATGTCGGTTTTCCCGGGTGCCGCCGAGCTGGGGACATACTTTAAGGATTATGTAGAAAATTTTAATCTTGAAAAAAACCTGAGGTTGTCTACCGCACTCACCGAGTTACAAAAAGATGGTGAGGGATGGCGCGTTCAGTCCTCTGGAATTTCTGGTCATACGCAAGAGTATTTTGATGCCGTTGCAATTTGTCCAGGATTGTTCTGGACTGCGGCAAAACCTGATCCTTCTTCCCATGCAAAATTTAAAGGCACGGTATTGCACTCGACTGACTATCTCGATGCATCCCCATTTTCAGGGATGAGAGTGTTGGTTGTGGGCAATGGTGTGAGTGGGATGGATATCGCAGCCGAGGTATCCGATGTCGCGCGGTCAGTCGCTATATCTATTCGAACAAATAAGTGGTCAATTCCCCGAATGATTGGTTTTGTGCCAAATGATTGCTCAGTGACTCCTTTGCGACAAATGCAGCGGCAGGAACAAAGCGTTCAGGAACAGGTCAAAAGCTGGCGTGATGCGATGCCTGATTACATGGCTGCATTCGAACGAAGCGGATTGATGCCTGATGTGCAGGTCAAGGGGCTGATTAATGTCAATGACAGACTGATTGATCTTGTCTGTACGCAAAAAGTACAGGTCGTCCCCCAGGTTGCGTCCTTTGAAAGGAACGGTGCCTTATTTGTTGATGGTCAACAGCAAGATTTTGATGTCATTATTTTCTGTACTGGGTATAAATTGCCGCATATACCATTCTTGGGCTGTTCGCCTGCTGACTTGTACAAGAACCATTTTCATCCTTCACACAAATCGCTGGCTGTGATTGGTATGTATCCAACGACGCTTGGTTGTTTTTCGACAATGGAGTTGGGCGCAAGATGGTTTGCCCAGATCTTATCCAATAAGGTTGCCCTGCCAGATAGCGCTGTTATGCAGCAAAGCGTGACGCAGAATCAACGTATGCATCCCCGCTCAAAGGATTCGTCTGCATCCTATGTATTACCGATCGATACCGCTGTCGACAATATCTGGTTAGCGGAACAGATTGGTGCCTTCCCTGATCCTGCCACCAATTGGAAGCTGTATTGGGAATTGATAAATAGCCCACCTATTCCAGCGATTTACAGATTGTGCGGACCGAATGCCTGGGAAGGCGCACGACCATATTTAGAGCATGTAAAGAGCAAGTTGTTCGTCAAAGTTGATGATGCTGATCATTCCTGGATCGCAGATGACATGCTTTGCGCACTGGGTGCGAATGCTGTTGTGGCGCTTGAACGGGAAGGTCAGATTGGTCAGGCTCAACGCCAGCGCGTCTTGGGCATGATGAAGGATTTGCCAGCCGGAGGTTTGTTATGAGTCACCAGAATAATACGTTGGCTGTAATGCCGGCTATTGCGCACTTAGGCATTTATCATCCTGAGTGGGTAGCCAGCCCCTATGCCGCAGAGAAATCTCCTTCGAATTGGGCTCTTATTACCGTGCATCGATCTTTGGCTGGAGGAGATGTCCAGTTAGTTGATTTGTTTGAAGTGCTGGATTTATTGCGTAACCGTCGTATTAAACAACCCGTGCTGCATCTCAGGCTAATGGATGAGCCACTCGATTGTGTCGCCGCTTCAATTGATGCGTTGTTGAGAAACGCTGTCCTTGAATATCCAGATTTTTCGATGCGTTCAGTGACGCTAGATCACTCGGATACTCAGCAGGTACTCGATGTAGAGACGCGCATAGAAGCAGGCACTGACACATCCGTTTTGTGGACGGGAAATCTCCGTCGTACGTGCACATGGAAAATGCAATCTTTCAATGTGAGTAACGACTCAGGCAATTGGCTTTCTGATGATGTGATTTTGCTGACAGGTGGACTTGGCGGTATAGGTCGTGCGTTGACCGAGCAGATGCTTAAACAACCCCGCTGCCGTATTGCGTTAGTGGGCCGGTCTGAAGTAAATGTTCATTCAAAAGTGTGGATGGATAGTTTTGGTGGTCGGGTTCATTATTTCCGATCTGATGTATCTGATCTGCATCAATGCGAGCGCCTTATTAGCGATGTGCAAAGTAAGGTCGGTCCGATCACCGTTGTTATGCATGCCGCGGGCGTATTGCAAGACGCCTGGCTGAGTAATTTGGATAATGAACAGTTCAACAATGTTCTCGCACCTAAAGTGCAAGGGGCTATTCATTTAGATCAGGTGCTTTCTGAATCTAAGTCTTTACGCTTATTTTTCTTATTCAGTTCACTTGCCGCGGTGATCGGGCAGGTGGGACAGGGCGCGTATGCTGCAGCGAATGCATGGCTTGATCATTTCGCTGTTGCCCGTGAAAAATTAAAAAACAATAATCAGCGTTGCGGCGCCACGCGTTCAATCGCATGGCCGTTATGGTCAAGTGGTTCGATGACGCCACCTGACGATGTCATCGCGGAGCTGTTGCGTCTAGGGATGCAGTCCATGCCAACAACAACAGCAATACAAGCCATGTCCATTTGCGCCCGTTCTGCAGGCGTGCTGGGCTTGCCCTTATGGGGTGAACCTGATCGCGCGGCACAGTCGCTCGGTCTGATTTCAACTGTTCCGTCAGATACAAGAGCTTTGCCCTCAACCCCTCAGAGTGTAAAAAATATGGATCTCTCTGTACTGACTGATCGCATTGCTGCTATCGCAGAACAAATTCTAAAACTTCCTAAAGATCGCATGGATCCCGCTCGGCCTTTAAGTGCCTATGGATTTGATTCGATTTCCCTCACGCGTTATGCCTCTGCGCTGAAAGATCAATTAAATTTCACTGGCCTGGCTCCTGCAACTTTTCTGGACTACCCAACGCTCAACGAACTTGCTGCGTATCTCATGACCCAGCTGCCCGTGCTGGATACGATAGCGATAGCTTTACCCGTTTCAGCAGTAGATGTGTCCAAAGATACGTACGTTGCTGATACGCGAACGGAGGACTTGCCGCGTCTCGGTGCTTTTGATCTGCTGCACCGCGGCAAACTATTCCAACAGCCCAGCCAGCCGCACCAATCTGAGCAACGCCCTGATTTATCTCAACAATCTTTCGCTCATACCGAAAGTGGCTCGGATTCAGGATCAAAACATATCGCAGTAATCGGCATCGGATGTCGATTCGCCGGAGTCGAAGGTGTTGTGCAATTTTGGGATGCCTTGCTTGCAGGGCAGCAGATGATTTCCCGCGTACCTGCTGATCGCTGGGATTGGAAAGCGATTGACGGCGGCCTGAATGCACCGGGTAATTTGACTGACTGTCATTTTGGCGGATTCATATCAGATGTCGCAGGATTTGATGCCGAATTGTTTGGTCTGTCCGAACAGGAAGCGCAAACAATGGATCCACAGCACCGCATGGTGCTGGAAGCCGCGTGGGCGGCTCTTGAAGATGCAGGTATTGCCTCCGAAGATCTAAGGGGTAAGAAAGTTGGTGCTTTTGTTGGTGTTCAACGCCAGGAGTACCAGGTCCGCTTATTAACCCAAGCGATGGATGGCACCGCAAATACGGGTAATAGCCATGCAATGCTCGTCAATCGTCTTTCATATCAGTTTGGCTGGACGGGACCGAGCCTCGCCATTGATACAGGATGCTCAGGATCGGGAGTGGCTATCCATCAGGCTGTTCGTGCTTTGCTTTCTGGTGAGTGCACACATGCGATTGCAGGGGGAGTCAATATCGTTCTGTCGCCGGAGTCGGTTGTTGTCAATCGCAGAATGGGTCTCCTGACCGCAGATCAGATTGTTCGACCTTTTGATAAGTCAGCCGACGGACATTTGTTTGCTGATGGCGCTGCGTTAGTTATTCTTAAGTCGCTTGAAGATGCGCAAGCAGATGGTGATTTTGTCTATGGCGTGCTTACTGGGACGTCAACTAATCATAATGGCGAGTCAATGTTTCTGACTGCTCCCAGTCCTCGGGGACAGGCGCAAGCAATTTCTGAGGCCTTGCTGCGAGCGCAAGTGGGACCAGAAGATATTGATTTCATAGAAGCGCAAGGTGCTGCGAACACGTTTGTCGATAGTGCGGAGCTAGAGGCCTATAGACAGGTGTTTGCCGCATACGGTCGTGTGATGCCGATTGGAAGTCTAAAGGGTAACTTCGGTCATCTGGAGTCAGTATCTGGCGTGGCCTCCTTAATCAAGGCGATGATGCAAGCGCGTCAAGGTATTCTCCTGCCTACGCTTGGCCATGCTGAATTGAATTGGGATAGTTCCCGCTATGCCATTCCATGTGAGGTTGTCACGCAAGCGCGTCACTGGCCCGAGACAGGCAAAGCCGTTCGTCGGGCAAGTGTGCATAATTTTGGTTATGGTGGGACCAATGTTCACATGGTCATCGAGTCGCCTGTTCAAGTCATTTCCCATCGTCTGGAGGATCAGCTTCTTTATCTGCCCATATCCGCAAGGTCTGAGGA
>CAIPID010000498.1 GCA_903865015.1 uncultured beta proteobacterium
TGCCGCCATCATTAGATTTTCTGTGCCGGTCACGGTGACCATATCAGTGCGCACCACAGCACCCTTGAGTCGGGTAGCGCGTGCAACGACAAAGCCATGTTCGATTTTGATGTCCGCACCCAGCGCGGCGAGCCCCTGTATGTGCTGATCAACCGGACGCTGTCCAATTGCACAACCACCAGGCAGACTGACACGCGCTTCGCCAAATCTGGCAAGTAAAGGACCCAGCACCAGAATCGACGCGCGCATGGTTTTAACCAACTCGTAGGGCGCCTCAAGTGTTGTGACTTCATCCGCCGTCATGCAGACGCTGTCATCGCTATTGCGGATAGCCTTGACACCTAGCTGATTCAAGAGCTTGAAGGTGGTCGCGATATCGTTAAGCTTTGGGACATTGGTCAGCGTAATCGTGTCTGCTGTGAGCAAGCTTGCGCAGAGGATCGGCAACGCAGCGTTTTTGGCGCCTGAAATGCTGATCTCGCCCTTGAGCGGTGAGCCGCCAATGATGCGCAACTTATCCATTAACTGTTTGCCTTGTATTCCGCAGGGGTTAGTGTGCGCATCGAGAGTGCGTGAATTTCCTGTTTCATGCGATCACCTAATACTGCGTACACCAGCTGATGGCGTGCGATCGGGCGCTTACCCGCAAATGCTTCGCTCACGATGACGGCTTCGAAGTGCGAGCCGTCGCCGGTGACTTCCAGGTGTTCGCAGGTCATACCTGCTGCAATATATGCGCGGATGTCTTCAGGTGTGGGCAACATGTTCAGTGGCATTCCTAGAATATTTATAAGCGGACTACGTAATTGTTATTAGACGTGAGCGGTTTAATGGGTACAAGCGGTATCTATCGTTGGCATTGAATAATCAAGTCCGCAGCTTGTAGCCACTGGCCAACAACCTCAGAGCGAACAAAGCCAGCGCTGCAAATACACCTGCGACCACAGACAAACTATGCCAGGGCGAGACATCCGCCACGCCGAAAAATCCATAACGAAAACCATCAATCGTGTAAAAAATCGGATTCCAGTGCGTGACATGTTGCCAGAAAGTTGGCAAGCTATGGACTGAATAAAATACGCCAGACAGGAATGTAGCAGGCATGATTAAAAAATTCTGAAAAGCAGCGAGCTGATCGAATTTTTCTGAAGTCAGACCGGCGATTAAACCCATGATGGCCATAATCCCGCAAGACAGCACAGCAAACCCAATCGCCCATAACGGTTGTTTGACAGGCAGTGCGACAAAATACAACGATACAAACCATACGCAGCATCCGACCGCGATGCCTCGCACGATTGCAGCCAAAACGTACGCGCTAAAAATCTCGCGGTGTGTCATCGGGGGCAACAGCATGAAAACCAGATTGCCCGTGACACGACTCTGAATCAGTGAGGAGGAAGGATTTGCGAAAGCGTTTTGCAGCATGCTCATCATCATCAGGCCGGGAATCAGAAAGGCTGTATACGGAACAGAGCCATACACCTGCACATGATCCTGCAGCACCTGCGCAAAAATAACAAGATACAACAGTGCGGTAATGACGGGTGCAGCAATTGTCTGGAAACTGACCTTCCAGAAACGCAGCAATTCCTTGCCTAGCAATGTGGGAAAGCCTGAGCCGGAACCAGGACGCGCCGAAAGAATGGGGGTGTTCATACAATGCCCTCCGGTTGTGGCGCTGGCTCATTCATAATTTGTACAAAGGCTTGCTCCAGACTGCCACCACCTGTACGTGCAAGCAGATTTGCAGTCGTATCGAGCGCGACGATCTGGCCGCGTTTGAGCATGGCAATCCTGTTGCACAGGGTTTCGGCTTCTTCGAGATAATGTGTGGTGAGCAAAATAGTATGCCCTGCACGGTTCAGGCGTGAAATGAATTCCCACAGACTGCGACGCAAGTCTACGTCGACGCCAGCGGTCGGCTCATCCAGCACAATCACGGGTGGACGGTGGACAAGTGCCTGAGCAACCAGCACACGTCTTTTCATACCGCCGGAAAGCGCGCGCATATTCGCATCGGCTTTATCCGTGAGCCCGAGGTTAGCGAGGATTTCGTCGATCCAGTCATCGTTATTTCTGAAACCGAAATACCCTGACTGGATCCTGAGCGTCTCGCGTACGGTAAAAAAGGGGTCATAGACCAATTCTTGTGGCACGACGCCGAGCGAGCGACGCGCTTGTTGATAGTCATCCACGACATCGTAGCCACAGACACTCGCCCGGCCGCTGGTTGCACGCGAAAGTCCGGCCAGGACTGAAATCAAAGTGGTTTTGCCTGCGCCATTGGGCCCGAGTAAAGCGAAAAACTCGCCATGGTCAATGGAAAGGGAGACATCGTCGAGCGCCTGAAAACCCGTGCCTTGTTGTTTCTGGAACAACGACTTCCAGCCGTGGGAGCGCGGAGGATAAACCTTACGGATGTGTTCGATCGAAACGGCTGACATGAAAAATTGCTAGGCCTTGAGTATGGAGGAAGATGGCTGAGCGAACGCACAGTCTGTTGCTATTTATTTTTTTGGTTCAGCGCCGAGATCAGTCCATCAATACCATTTTGTCCGATCTGTTGAGAAAACTGATTACGATAGTTTTCAATGAGCCAGACATTTTCAACATTGATATCGTATATTTTCCAGCCTTGTGCAGTTTTTTCAAGCCGGTAGTCGAGCTGCACAGGTTGACTGTTGGCGTGCTGGACGACCTGGGATTTCACGACAACATCACGCGCATCGTCTTCACCCCGGTAGGCGAGCGTTTTCATGGAGGTCGCGTCGTCCACTCTTGTCAGTGCGCCGCTGTAGGTGCGACCAAGTGTTGCGCGAAAGGCTTTGACTAGCGCAGCTTGTTGCTCAGGCGTTGCTTGTTTCCAGTAACGCCCGGCGGAGAGGCGGGTCGTTTTTTCGAAATCTACATAAGGCAGAAGAAGCGCATCAACGATTTCGTTGACGCGCACGGTATCACCTGCGCGCACGTTGTTGTCTGCTTTAAGGGCGAGCAAGGCTTGATCGGCGACTTGTTGCACAAAAACATTGGGTGCCGCATTTGCATCAGGTTTGGTTTGCGATTGTGATTGCACACTTGCCAAGACACCGCATGCGGCAAACAAAACGACTAGATAGCGAATGGAGAGAAAACGTTTCATCATGATTCGGGGTAATCCTATTTCTTTGCAGGCATGTCAAGCGCTTTATCGTCTTGTGGCACATCTTCAAAGTCTTCGTAATTGGGGAGCTTTTCAGCTTCGCCTTTAGTGCCGCGAACTTGCGCCGCACGTTTTTTAAGGTAAGCGTCTCGGATAAAGCTATACGGATCAGGCGCTGTACGATCAACCATGTTAGTGACATCAAGCAGGGCTTCCCGACGTTCGATAATCTCAAAGCCGTAGATTGAATTGCGAACCTCCACGTCATGGACCAGCTGACCGTAGCCGTATTGGTTAAAGTATAAGTCTGGAATTTTGCCCGTACCATCTCTGAGGGTTGTTCCACCAAGTATTGGCAGGACCATATAGGGACCTGAGCTGATACCCCATACGCCAAGCGTTACGCCGAAATCGTTTGAAATACGTTTTGCGCCATTCATGCTCGCCAGGTCAAAGCAGCCGCCAATACCCATCGTAGAGTTCAACAAAAAGCGACCCATCGTGTTGAGTGCGTCTTCGTGACGACCTTGAATGGAGCTATTAATGAAGGACCAGACTTCACCCAGATTCAAAAAAATATTATTTATACAGGAGCGAACAGGCTGAGGTGTGACAAAAGCGTAGGCCTCGGCCACGGGCTTGAATAATGCCCGGTCGATTGCATCATTAAACGCGTAGACAGAGCGGTTCGAGGACTCCCATGGGTCCTGTGGGTTTGCCGTAACGACGTGCTGAGTGGCGCAGCCAGCCAATAGCAACGCGGCTAAGACGCTATTCAGTCTGATCGCAGTGCGTAGTGTGAATGTTTGAAGTATTTTCATGGCCGTCTGCTTAATCTTTTTGCGGCGTAACTGCCGTCGCGCTATTAGCAGGTTGTTCGGTTTGTGCAGGAAGTTGCGACTGTGACTCAGTGGGAGCTGGGTCAGACGGAGCCGGTGCTACCGCTGCGGGTAGAACCGGCGCTGCAGGCGTGCCTTGTTTTTCGGCTGTGCTGTAGAGGAATTTGCTGATCAGTGTTTCGAGCACGATGGCGCTTTGAGTCATGCTGATCGCGTTGCCATTCTCAAGGTTTTTGTCATCGCCACCAGGCTCGATGCCAATGTATTGTTCGCCGAGTAAACCGGAGGTCAGGATTTTTGCGGAGGAGTCCGCTGGAAAGTTAAAGCTCTTTTCCATTTTGAGTGTGACCACAGCCTGGAAGGTTTTGTCATCGAGCTTGATATCGGCAACGCGTCCGACCACCACGCCAGCACTTTTAACGGGCGCGCGTACTTTCAAGCCTCCGATATTGTCAAATTTAGCCGACAGATTGTAGGTGGAGGCAAAGGTAAAGGTGCTGAAATTGCCTGCGCGTAGCGCGAGAAACGCCAGAGCGATTGCGCCTAGCAAAACAAATAGTCCCACCCACCAGTCACTTTTTTCGTTGGACATTTTGTGGCTCCAGAATCAGTTGCTGAACATCAGTGCGGTCAGCAGAAAATCGAGTCCCAGTACAGATAAAGAACTGGTGACAACAGTACGAGTGGTCGCGTGCGCGACGCCCTCAGGGGTTGGTTGTGCCTGCCAGCCCTCGTATAGGGCGATCAGCGTCACAGCGATACCAAAAACAAAACTTTTAATCACGCCATTAGCGACATCTTTCCAGACATCCACTCCGGATTGCATCTGGGACCAGAAGGCCCCCGTATCGATGCCGATCAGCAGCACCCCGACCGCCCAGCCGCCAAGAATACCCACCATAGAAAATACTGCGGCTAGTATCGGCATGGCGATCACGCCCGCCCAGAATCGCGGCACCAGGACACGGCGTATCGGGTCAACGGCCATGACTTCCATGGCGGCGAGTTGCTCGCCTGCTTTCATGAGACCGATCTCGGCGGTGAGTGACGTGCCGGCACGCCCTGCAAATAATAGCGCTGTAACGACCGGACCGAGCTCGCGCGTGAGCGAAAGTGCGACAAGCAAACCAAGCGCTTCTTCAGAGCCATAGCGATTAAGCGTGTAATACCCTTGCAAACCAAGCACAAAGCCTACAAATAGTCCGGAGACGGCAATAATAAGCAGCGAATAGTTGCCGATAAAGTGCACTTGTTGCGAAACGAGTCGCGGACGTTGAAACACGATGCCGGTGCGCGCGAGCAAGGTGAAAAAGAAACGTGTAAAAAATCCAAGACCCGTTATCCGCAGGCGCGTCTGTTTGCCCATCTGGGTGAGCGCACGAGAAATCTGATTCATCGCAGGCCTCTTTGTAGCGTAAGCCAAGACATGAACGCAGGTGTTTCAGGATAATCAAAGGCGACCGGGCCATCGGCCTGGCCTTGCAAAAACTGCTGTACATATGGGTCTGACGAGGTGCCGAGTGTCGCAGGCGAGCCGTGGGCTTTCAGGACGCCCTGGCCGACGAGATAGACCTGATCAGCGATCGCAAAGGACTCAGCTACATCATGGGTGATGACAACCGAAGCACAGCCTAGTTTGTCAGACAGGTGACGGATCAGTCTGGCAGTGATGCCCATGGAGATCGGGTCAAGCCCAGCGAAAGGTTCATCGTATAGCACTAGCTCAGGTTCAAGGACAACAGCGCGCGCAAGTGCGACGCGTCTGGCCATACCACCTGAAATCTGAGAGATTTTGAGGTGGGCCGCCGCGCGCAGACCGACTGCATTCAGTTTGTCGAGCACACGCTCAAGCAGCTTGGCTGGTTTCATGTGCAGATGTTCGCGCAACGGAAAGGCGACGTTTTCAAATACATTGAGATCCGTAAACAGCGCACCCTGCTGAAATAGCACACCCATGCGCTGGCGTAAAGATTCTATTTTTGTACGGTCGGCCGTAGCCAGATTTTGACCAAACACCTCAACGGTGCCAGCCATGGCGACCAGTTGACCAGTTGCGGCGCGTAATAAGGTTGTTTTGCCTGAGCCCGACCCACCCATCATTGCGACGACCTGACCACGCAGCACTTCGAGAGAAATATCGTGCAAAACAGTGAATTCGCCATAGCCTAGCGTTACGCCATCAAGGCGTAATACAGGATCACTAGGATATAGAGGGGGCGCTAGCATGGTGAACCATAGAGGTCGGATGGTGAGCCAAAGGGCACGGGCGACCATAGCCGCCCCAGAAGCCTATTGTATCCCGATCTCCTAAGGGTTTTGCCTGATAAGAGGGCAGCGAAATCAATACTCTCGAAATATTTATTCCGGCTTGATTCCAGCTGTTTGGATGACTTTTGCCCATTTAGCCCGTTCCGTCTCGATAAACTGAGCAAACGTTTCCGGGGATCCCCCTCGGACCTGGCTGCCTGTTTCGGCAATTGCTTTAATTACGTCAGGATCTTGGAGTATTTCATTGAATACTTTGTTAAGTTTTTCAATGATTGAGGCCGGGATGCCTGCCGGTCCAACGATGCCTTGCCAGTTGTAGGACTCGAAATCGGCGACACCAGATTCAGCCATGGTGGGTACATTAGGCAGGATCGCCAGACGTGTTTTTGAGGTCACGGCGATCGGATGGATTTTGCCAGCCTGAATGGATGGCAGGGCTGAGTAACCCATTTCGAACATCATGCTCAAGTGCCCAGCCATTAGATCGGTCGCTGCGGGAGAGCCGCCTTTATAAGGTACGTGCGTAATGTCCAGACCCGCTGTCTCGCGAAACATTTCACCTGAAAGGTGATGTGCACCACCCACGCCGGAGGAGCCAAAAGTCAGTTTGCCCGGCTCTTTTTTCGCTAGGGCGATCAGGTCGGCCAGGTTTTTGACAGGTAGGCTGTTTGCGACGCTGAGAACCAGGGGGGCTTGCTCGATCAGGATAATGGGCGCAATGTCCTTGACCGGGTCATAGGGCATTTTTTTCATCATTGATGGGTTGACCGCCAACGGGGCCATATTGCCCGAACCAATCGTATAACCATCGGGCACGGCTTTTGCAATGGCTGCAGTACCAATCACACCACCCGCACCGCCTTTGTTTTCAACGATAACAGGCTGCCCAAGCTTTTCAGTGAGCTTGCGTGCCAGCAGTCGCATGCGGGTATCAGCAGATCCTCCCGCAGCGTACGGCGCAATAAGCGTAATGCTTTTAATTGGCCACTCAGGCGTGGATTGTGCCGCAACCTGAGTGAAGGGGAGTGCAGCAGTCATAGCGACCAAACTGATTTTTAGCAGCTGATTTAGACCTTTCATGCGGTACTCTCCTTGGTGCGTTGTTTAAAACGTTGACTTGTTTAGCGTGGCAATACTGATGAACCCATCAGGAACTCGTCAACGGAACGCGCGCATTGACGGCCTTCACGGATTGCCCACACAACCAATGACTGACCACGTCGCATATCGCCCGCGGCAAACACTTTGCTGACATTAGTTTTGTAGTCATCGGTGTTGGCACGTACGTTACCACGCGGGTCTTGTTCGACAGCAAACGCTTTCAGCACGTGATTGACGGGGGCAACAAAACCCATTGCTAACAGGATCAGATCAGCTTTGATATCAAATTGCGATCCTTTGATTTCTTGCATTTTCATCTGTCCGGTCGCTTCGTCTTTGATCCATTCGACTTTAGCTGCGACGAGCTTTTCAACTTTGCCGTTTTTGCCTTCGATGGATTTAGTGGTGATCGCCCAGTCACGCTCCGCACCTTCTTCGTGCGAAGACGAGGTGCGCAGTTTGGCTGGCCAGTAAGGCCACGTCATTGTTTTGTTTTCGCTTTCTGGAGGCTTTGGCATCAGCTCGATTTGTGTCACTGATTTCGCACCATGACGGTTGCTTGTGCCCACACAATCAGAGCCCGTATCTCCACCACCGATCACGACCACATGCTTGCCTTTTGCAAGGACTTGATCTGTCAGTTTGTCACCAGCGACAACTTTGTTTTGTGGGCGCAGAAAATCCATGGCGTACATGACGCCCTCGAGCTCGCGACCTTGTACAGGTAAGTCGCGTGGTGTTTCGCACCCGCCAGTCAGCACGACTGCATCAAATTCTTTTTGCAATGCCTCAGGTGTTTTAACAGTGAGGCCAGCTGCTGCCGCATCATTTGCGGCGCCAATGTAATGCGATGTTTTGAATGTCACGCCTTCGGCTTGTAACTGTTTGACGCGGGCATCGATCAGTTGCTTTTCAAGCTTGAAGTCAGGGATGCCATAACGCAGCAAACCACCCACACGATCGTTCTTTTCAAATACCGTCACATCATGTCCGGCACGCCCCAGCTGTTGCGCGCACGCCAGGCCCGCAGGGCCAGAACCTACGACAGCAACTTTTTTACCGGTTTTTGTCGCAGCAGGCTGTGCAACGACCCAGCCCTCTGACCAGCCTTTGTCGATGATCGCATGCTCGATGGATTTAATACCGACTGCATCATCATTGATATTCAGTGTGCAGGCTGCTTCGCAAGGTGCGGGACAGATACGACCGGTGAACTCCGGAAAGTTATTGGTCGAATGCAAGACATCCAGCGCACCACGCCAGTTCTGGCGATAAACCAGATCATTCCAGTCGGGAATCACATTGTTGACTGGGCATCCGGTATTGCAAAACGGAATGCCGCAATCCATACAGCGGGCAGCTTGTTTGCCTGCCTGTGCATCATCCAGATGCAGAACAAATTCACGCCAGTGCTTCAGACGACTCGCGGGAGCCTCAGAGCCCTCTTGCAGGCGTTCGAGTTCGAGAAAACCAGTAATTTTTCCCATGATGGTTCCTTAAGCAGCTTTAGGCTGTGGGTTGGCGGCGCGCCACATTTCACCGAGCGCGCGCTTGTAATCGACAGGCATAACTTTGACAAACTTACTACGTGCGCGGTCCCAGTCACTGACCATGTCACGGGCGCAGAAGCTACCTGTGTAACGGAAGTGATTTTCAACCAGACGACGCAAGATGGCTTCGTCGGTTTCGCGTTCCGCACCACGCGTCATACTGTGCCAGACGTCGATGCCTTGTACTTTTGTTTGTTCAGCAGAAGACAGGACGGGCTCGATTTCGACCATGGTCATATTGCAGAGCTCTCGGAAGTTGCCCTCTGGATCCCATACGTAAGAGACACCACCAGACATGCCTGCTGCAAAATTACGTCCGGTCTTGCCGAGTACGACGACCGTGCCGCCCGTCATATATTCGCAACCGTGATCGCCTGTGCCTTCAACGACTGTGGCTGCCCCCGAGTTACGCACGGCATATCGTTCACCTGCGACACCGTTGAAATAAGCCTCACCAGCGGTGGCGCCATACAAAACAGTGTTGCCGACAATAATATGGTCCGGACCGAAACCACGGAAGTCGTTCGGTGAGCGCACGATAATTCGCCCACCTGACAAACCTTTACCAACGTAGTCGTTGCCTTCGCCAACCAGATCAAGTGTGATGCCGCGAACCAGGAATGCGCCAAAGCTTTGACCGGCGGTACCGTTGCACTGAATATGAATGGTGTCGTCAGGCAGCCCCTCGTCGCCATATTTTGACGCGACACGACCTGAGAGCATTGCACCAATGGTGCGGTTACGGTTGCGAACGGGAGTGATGAAAGATACTTTTTCTCCGCGCTCGATGGCAGGCAAACTGCGCTCGATCAATGTGTGATCCAGTGCAGCTTCGAGTCCGTGATCCTGTGTTTCGATTTGACGGCGTGAGCCTTCGATCGTGGGCTGATAGAACACGCGGCTGAAATCCAGGCCTTCGGCTTTCCAGTGCTCGATACCTGCACGGGTGTCGACCAGGTCAACACGACCGACCAGTTCATCGAACGTGCGCATGCCGAGTTGGGCCATGATTTCGCGGACCTCTTCTGCAACAAAGAAGAAATAGTTCACGACGTGTTCAGGTTTGCCCTGGAATTTTTCACGCAAGACCGGGTCTTGCGTCGCCACTCCAACCGGGCAGGTGTTCAGATGGCATTTGCGCATCATGATGCAACCCTCCACGACCAGTGGTGCGGTAGCAAAGCCAAATTCATCGGCACCGAGCAACGCACCGATGACTACGTCACGGCCGGTTTTCATCTGGCCGTCAGCCTGCACGCGGATACGACTGCGCAACTGGTTCAGAACGAGAGTCTGTTGTGTTTCGGCCAGCCCGAGTTCCCAGGGGGTACCAGCATGTTTGATCGAAGAGATCGGTGATGCGCCTGTACCACCATCGTGTCCGGAGATCGTCACGTGATCAGCCTTGGCTTTTGCGACGCCTGCGGCAACCGTACCGACACCCAGTTCTGATACGAGCTTGACAGAGATCGAGGCGCGATCATTGACGTTTTTCAGGTCATGGATCAGCTGTGCAAGGTCTTCGATCGAGTAAATATCGTGGTGTGGCGGTGGTGAAATCAGACCCACGCCAGGAACCGAGCAACGCAGTTTAGCGATGTAGTCCGAGACTTTATGGCCTGGGAGCTGACCGCCTTCGCCAGGCTTGGCACCCTGAGCCATTTTGATCTGGATCTGATCGGCGCTTGAGAGGTATTCGGCGCTGACACCAAAACGACCCGAGGCGACCTGTTTGATTTTCGAGCGCATGGAGTCGCCGGCTTGCAGGGGCACGTCGGCAGCGATGCGGTCCGCACCGAGTTCGCTGGCGAGTGTGGCGCCAGCTTTGATTCCACTCTTGCCTGTGCGCAATTCATTGCGATAACGTAACTCGTCTTCGCCGCCTTCGCCGGTATTTGACTTGCCACCGATACGGTTCATTGCGACAGCCAGCACCGAGTGGGCTTCGGTTGAAATCGATCCCAGAGACATCGCACCGGTTGCAAAACGTTTGACGATTTCTTTGGCGGGCTCGACTTCATCCAGAGCGATTGCGCGTGCAGGATCGAGTTTGAATTCAAACAAACCGCGCAATGTCAGATGACGCTTGCTTTGGTCGTTGATCAGCTGAGCGTACTCTTTGTAAGTGCGGTAGTTGTTGGCACGTGTTGCATGTTGCAGTTTTGCAATCGAGTCCGGTGTCCACATGTGGTCTTCACCGCGAACACGGTAGGCATATTCGCCACCGGTTTCCAGTGCGTTGGCAAGCACGGGGTCAGTGCTGAATGCCGCACGGTGTGTGCGCAAGGCTTCTTCAGCGACTTCAAAAATGCCGATGCCTTCGATGGTGCTGGAGGTGCCGGAAAAATATTTGTTCACCAAGCTGGAGCGCAGGCCGACTGCTTCGAAAATCTGTGCGCCGCAGTAAGACATGTAGGTCGAAATGCCCATTTTGGACATGACTTTATTGAGACCTTTGCCGATTGCTTTGATGTAATTTTTAACCGCTTTTTCAGGATGCTCCGACATTGCGGCCAAGCTTTCGATCGCGAGGAATGGGTGGATGGCTTCGGCGCCATAACCACCGAGCAAGGCGAAATGATGAACTTCGCGAGCCGATCCTGTCTCGATGACCAGACCTGTGTTGGTGCGCAGGCCTTCGCGGATCAAGTGCTGATGCACGGCAGAAGTCGCCAATAGCGCGGGTATAGCAACCTGCGCGCCGTCCACATGACGATCGCTCAGGATTAGCACGTTGTAGCCGCTATTGACCGCATCGACGGCATTGGCGCACAGTGCTGCCAATCGCGCTTCAATACCATCCGGTCCCCAGGCTGCAGGGTAGGTGATATCGAGTTCAAAGCTGCGGAACTTATCGCCCGTGACCTGTGCGATGCCGCGCAGGCGCTCCATTTCGTCTGAATCTAGTACTGGCTGTGTGACTTCAAGGCGCAGCGGTGGATTGACGTTATTGATGTCCAGCAGGTTTGGCTTCGGACCAATAAAGGAAACCAGCGACATCACCATTTGTTCGCGGATAGGATCAATCGGAGGATTGGTCACCTGCGCAAACAGCTGGCGGAAATAGTTGTAGAAAGGCTTTGAGCGATCCGACAAGATGGCGAGCGGCGCATCGTTACCCATCGAGCCGATGGCTTCTTCGCCGCTTGCTGCCATGACCTCAAGCACGAACTTGTAGTCTTCCTGTGTCCAGCCAAATGCTTGCTGGCGATCGAGAAGGGTAGCGGTCGGTTTCGCTGCGGCGATCGCGGGCACAGGTAGCGAGTCGAGTTTGACGCGCAGGCGATCGATCCACTGACGATAAGGGCGCGAATTAGCGAGTTGAGATTTGATTTCCGTATCGTCAATGATTCGGCCTTGCTCCAAGTCGATCAGGAACATTTTACCTGGCTGCAGACGCCATTTTTTAACGATGCGGTTTTCAGGAATAGGCAGTGTGCCGGCTTCAGACGCCATGATGACCATGTCGTCGTCCGTAATCAGATAACGCGCAGGACGTAAACCGTTTCGGTCAAGTGTCGCACCGATCTGGCGTCCGTCTGTAAAGGCAACGGCAGCCGGACCATCCCAGGGCTCCATCATTGCGGCGTGATATTCATAAAATGCGCGACGGCTAGCGTCCATGTGTGTGTGCTGCTCCCAGGCTTCCGGGATCATCATCATCATGGCGTGTGACAGGGAGTAGCCTGACATCACGAGCAGCTCAAGACAGTTGTCAAAGGTGGCTGTATCCGATTGGCCTTCGTAGACAATTGGATAGAGTTTTTGCAGGTCGTCGCCAAGCACGGCAGATTGCATCATGCCTTCGCGAGCACGCAGCCAGTTAAAGTTGCCCTTAACCGTATTGATCTCCCCGTTGTGCGCAATCATGCGGTAAGGGTGAGCAAGTGGCCATGCCGGGAATGTATTGGTTGAAAAGCGCTGGTGAACCAGAGCAACAGCCGATACGGTGCGTGGATCCGCAAGATCTTTGTAGTAGCGGCCGACCTGATCAGCCAGCAGCAAGCCTTTATAGACTACCGTGCGCACCGAGGCGGATGGAACAAAATATTCTTTACCGTGCGCCAAGCCCATAGCCTGAATGGCATGGCTCGCAGCTTTGCGAATGACGTAGAGTTTGCGCTCGAGTGCATCGGGCACCATCACGTCAGCGCCACGACCGATGAATAACTGACGGATTACGGGTTCACAGGCACGCACAGCGGGTGACATTGGCATCTCGGTGTCGACCGGCACATCACGCCAGCCGAGAACGACCTGGCCTTCGCCGCGGACCGCGCGCTCGAGTTCTTGTTCACAAGCCAGACGCGATGCGATTTCTTTGGGCAGAAATACCATCGCCACACCATACTCACCCGGTGCCGGCAATGTGACGTTCTGTTTTGCGAGATCTTCGCGATAAAAAGCATCAGGGATCTGAATCAGAATGCCTGCGCCATCGCCCATCAGCTTGTCGGCACCCACCGCGCCGCGATGGTCGAGATTCTCCAGAATCTTCAGACCTTGTTCGACGATCGAGTGACTCTTGTTACCTTTAATGTGCGCGACAAAACCTACACCGCACGCATCGTGTTCGTTGGCGGGTGAATAGAGGCCTTGAGCGGCTGGCAACCCTACTGTTGGCGCCTGAACCGAGGTCTTGGGTTTGGCGGGAAAAAAATTCAATGGATGTGTTGACATGTCGTGCTCCGGAGACACCGCGGCTATGTTGCAGTGCGAGGCAGAAACAATACTCGGGAAAACACGGATATGCAAGTAAATAAAATAGGGTGCGTCCCTAATTTATTTTGGCTTCAGCATGGTGCTCAATAAAATAGGGACGCATCATCCGTGCGCCATTGTGGTGCTGGATTTTGGCCGGCCGCGCTTGGCCGGCCTGACTCTACGGCTTGATAACGGTGAAATCTCATTTAAAAATGCCTCACTCCCTAAAGGCCATTGCCCTCGCAGGGCTTTTTCGATAGTTATGTCTGTTGAGTGAGTATTGCCCTCCTGCAGTTTTTTACGATAAATCGCCTGGCGGTCAAATGGGGTGTTTCCGCATGCCCAGTAATCAAGATGCTGCGATAACCACACTGGCGCCAGTCCTGCAGCACCTGTATGAGCCGCTACAGAGCACCAGGGCCAGAGTTCAGGGTCTGTACTGGATTGTTCCCTCACGGATTGCCGCTCAAGCCAAAGCAGTGCCGGCAATACCCAGACACCAGGCTCCAGTAAAGTCGATCGGTAGCGACCAGAAAATACTGCACCCGTCTTGAGCGCTGCAGCAAGGTGTCGGCCAAGTGACTGAATAAGTTTAGAAATACCCTGAGGGTCTTTAGGCGTCGCCAATAATAAAATAGACTTAGGTGTTAAGGACCATCCGTGGATCGCGACGTGATACTGAGTGGCGGCCTCGCCCAGCCAATTTACGATCGTGGGTAATGTTGGATTGGTTAAGTCAAAAGGGAAAATCGTGTTGATATCAGCGAATTCGGCGATGGCAAGCTGGACAGAGCCTGGAGCATAGAGTCTTGGCAAGCGTGCCATAGTCTTGGCCTATGTCTGACGCTTAAGGTTTGCGTAAGCGATAAAAAAGATTTGGTTCACTGACGATGTAGATATTGCCGGCGTCATCCGTTGCGATACCTTCTGGTCTTGGCATGGGCTTGGTGCCTTTTGGGGATAAAGAAAGCATGCCACGGCCTTCGCCTGTATCACCGTCGAGCTGAACAATCATTTGTGACTCTTCGCTTAGCAGAAAAATACGACCGGTAGAGGGATCAACCTCTACTGAGGACAAATCTGTCGCAAAGGGAATGTCATCGAGCCAATAACTGAAATTTTCGATACGCAAACCACGCGACTCTGATGATTGCAGGTAGTTGAGGCCGCTTATGCGGTAAAGCGCCCGCGGGCTGTGTTCTTTAGCGATATACAGGCGATCACGTTTGAGGTCATAGCCCAGGCCATCAAAACCAAAGTTACTATCGTCGCTTTCGCCAAAACGCAACACAAGTGAAAAGGCACGTGTGACATCCATCACCTGTGGCGTTGGGGGTACTTCGGTGATCAGCACGCGACTTCTTCGCCCGTTAACCATGGCGATTCTGTTGCCGCCAACCCAGGCAATGCCGTTAACGTCTGAGATCCCTTTGAGAGGATATGTGGCCAAAATCTGACCGTCTACGGACATCGCAACGAGACTGGCAGGTTTATTCGTCACGGCCCAGAGGCGTTTTTGCAACGGATCGTAGGTTAAACCAGCAAAGTTACCCTCAAGTCCCTGAACTGAAATTGGTTTGTCAGGGGCCGCATAGCCTGTCAGCGTGTTGCCACCCGAGGCTGCGATTTTGGTTTCCCACTGTTGTTGTTTGGCAGCCAGACCAGATAACCAGCGATAAGCGACCTGCTCCGCATGGTAATAGCGCACGCCGATATACGTTGCCCATCCAACGAGGATGACAAGCACGCAAGCCAGCAGAATTTTTGAGAGAAACTTAACTAAATCGGACATACCCGGATCCAGGTGGGCGCTTTTCGGCAAATTCGCCGCTGCGCCGAGCCCCTTGAGATTAACACTCCAGAGGAAATTACGGAACTTTTATAGAAATTAATAGTCAGATTAGCACTCGGGATGCAAGAGTGCTAAGATTTAATCGTAGCTTGCACCTAAGTCTAGGAGCAACAATATCATGACAAGTTCAAACGCTTTGACATTGCAACCAAATCAACTCGCGATGGCGATCTCGAACCCAGGTGCCTTAGGGACCATCGAGGCCTACATCGGAACTGTAAATCGCTTGCCGGTGCTTTCGCCCGAGCAAGAGCAGACGCTTGCGCGTCGCTTGCGTGACCAAGAGGACATCGACGCGGCGCGTGAACTCGTTCTATCCCACCTGCGACTGGTGGTCTCCGTCGCACGCCAGTATCTTGGATACGGCTTGCCCCATGCTGACCTGATTCAGGAAGGTAATCTTGGCCTGATGAAAGCTGTCAAACGATTTGACCCCGAGCGCGGTGTGCGTCTGGTGTCGTTTGCCGTGCACTGGATCAAGGCCGAAATTCATGAATATATCGTGCGTAACTGGCGCATGGTAAAGGTCGCGACCACGAAAGCGCAGCGTAAGTTGTTTTTCAATTTGCGCAGCATGCGTCCAGATGGTCTGACGCTGGATCCAACGCAGGTCGATGAAATCGCCAAGACATTAAATGTAAAAACCGAAGACGTTCGCGAAATGGAAGTTCGCATGTCGGGTCGTGAGATGTCCCTGGAAAATCAGGATGACGATGACGACTCCTACGCACCGATCGCTTATTTGTCTGATGATGGGCGTTCTGATCCCACGCAGGTGCTTGAGCGTCGTGCAACCGACACGATGCAGGGCGACGGCCTGACTCAGGCCCTTGAGGGCCTGGATCCTCGTTCACGTCGTATTGTTCAGGCGCGCTGGCTGCAGGATGATGGTGGTGCGACATTGCATGAGTTGGCTGCAGAATTTGGTGTCTCGGCTGAACGTATCCGCCAGATTGAGGTGGCGGCGATGAAAAAAATGCGTGTTGCGCTCGCAGACTAATTCAAAGTTCGGGCTGCCAGTGCTTTTGGTAGCCGATAATTCGCTTTACCATTAAGCATCCTCAGGGGTGCTTTTTTATTGCAACGAAAGTTGGTGCAAAGAACTTGGACAAAAAGAAATGGATATAGGTTCTTTTGTATTCGGATTAGCGGGCTTGCTTGCACTGATATGTTTCGTGCCGCCACTGGCTGGACGCATTAAATTACCGCATTCGGTTTTCCTGGCAATTTGTGGCTGCCTACTCGCCTATGCCGCGCACGTTTTAAGATGGGCGCCACCAGTAATTGGCGATTTTCTAGGCATTATCAACACCTTTGAAATTTCTTCCGAAACTTTTCTAATCGTTTTTTTGCCCATCTTATTGTTTGAAACAGCACTATCCATGAACGTGAGAAGGCTCATGGATGACATCGGTCCGATTCTGATGATGGCGATCGTCGCGGTGGTGGTGAGCACCCTGTTGGTGGGCGTGGTGTTGTCGGAGTTCTCCGGCATGGGTATTGTCGCGTGCCTGTTGCTGGGGGCGATCGTGTCAACGACCGATCCGGCCGCGGTGATCGGAATTTTCAGAGAGGTTGGCGCACCTAAAAGATTGACTACGCTGGTGGAAGGCGAGAGCCTGCTCAATGACGCCGCAGCGATTGCTTTGTATTCCGTACTTTTGGGTGTTCTTTCTAAAGACACCAACTGGGCAATGGGTTTGGTGGTTAAAGAGTTTCTGGTGCTCTTTTTGGGAGGAGGCTTAGCAGGATTTGTCATTGGTCGGCTTGCCTGCGCGTCGTTTGCCTGGTTGCGCGGATGGCCTGCAGCAGAGATTTCAATGACGGTGGCCGTTGCCTACCTGTCGTTTTTTATTTCTGAGCATTATTTGCACGTATCAGGCGTGGTCGCAACCGTTGTGGCGGGTCTTGTGGTCGGCTCGACGGGCCGCACACGCATGTCGACGACAACATTTGAAACACTTTCGCACTCCTGGCACCAGTTTGGTTTCTGGGCGAATTCCCTGATCTTTTTATTTGCTGCCATGCTGATACCTAAGATGATGCAAAACATCTCATGGAATCATGCGATCCAAATTTTGCTAGTGTTCCTGAGTACGTTGCTGGCCAGAGCCGTCGTAGTGTTTGGGTTGATTCCGTTGTTGTCGTCCGTTGGTTTCGGTGCGCGCGTGGGGATACGTTTTAAAACTGTGATCTGGTGGGGCGGACTCAGAGGTGCGGTGTCGCTCGCGCTTGCGTTAGCCGTGACAGAGCGCGCAAGTTTGCCCGCGGACGTTCGGGAATTTATCGCGATTGTCGTGACAGGTTTTGTGCTGGCTACGCTGTTTATCAACGGCTTGTCTTTGCAGTCGCTTATCCGGATGCTGGGATTGACGCAGTTGACAAAAAAGGAGCGTGCGTTACGTGATCAGGCTGTTCTTGTCGCGGCGACCCTCACACAGCACGAAACCGATGTGATTGCACAAGAAGAGCATGTGCCTCACGAAGTCCGTCAGCGTATTCAGGATGTTTTTAATGAGAGCATGGCGGCTTCGGCACAAACGCCAATCGATTACTTTTCAGAACAAGACAAGATAGATCTTGGGTTATCGATTTTGGCGCGCAGGGAATTCGAAATATATTTTGACGTCCTCAAGCATCAGATCATTGATCGCAACATGGCAGAAATTTTGATCGGTAAGGCTGAGCGGCTTGAGGATGCGGTGAGAGTGCGCGGCTTGGGAGGCTTTAATGTGGTTGCAGCGCGCGCGTTACGCTATCCACGCAGGTTTCGCCAGGCCTTACGTGTTTCGGAAATTTTCGGTATCCAGCGCTGGCTCGCGCATGAGCTGAGCCAGCGTTTTGTTGCATTGATGTGCATGCGCTCAGTATCCAGGCAGCTGATCATCTTTGCCGATCAAAAATTGCGAGAGATTCTGGGTGATGCGGCAACAGAGCAGGTCAGGCAGGCGCATCAGCGCCGTTTAGATCTCATCGCCGAGGGGTTGCAAGCCTTGGAATTGCAGTATCCCTCCTATTCTTTGTGGTTGCATGAACGTTATCTTGGGCGGATTGCGCGACGTATTGAGCGCGAACGCTATGACGAGATGCTGGAGCAGTCTCTGATTAGCGGTGAGGTGTATGCAGACTTGACGGGTAAGGTTGGCAAGCGCTGGGAGTTTATCGATCGCAATCCGCCGCTTGATATTCAGATGGAGGCGGCTGATCTGGTAGCCAGAGTTCCTTTGCTCAATACATTGACGCCCGATGTGCAACGTCAGTTGGCAAAGATGCTGACACCGCGTTTGTTTTTACCTGACCAGTTGGTCTGGGGCCAGAAAGGCCCTGCATTTGCGCTTTACATCGTTGCCTCTGGAGCGGTCAAAGTGCTGTTGCCAGACGGCACCCACATTGAGCTAGGTTCGGGAGAATTTTTTGGCGAGCTCTACATGCTGGCGAAAGAGAAACTGGATGAGTTTGAGGTCCGCTCACTTGGCTACAGCAAATTATTGTGTTTGCCAGCACGCGATTTTGAAGCATTGCTTTCGCGAGACCCGGCTTTGCGTGCAAGCATCGAGTTGGTTGCAAAACAACGGATGAGAGCCCTTGAGGTCTGGCGCAGTCAACCGCCTACGCCACCTGTGCCTACGCCACCTGCCGCGAACGTCTGAGCAGATCTTCCGCGATCACGATCGAAGCCTCGACGGTAAAGGCACCGCCTTGCAACATTTCAAATACAAGCGCAGGTGCTAAGCACTGTATCTCCATGACTTCGCCATCGCGGTTTTTAGGTGTGATGTGCATAGGCAACACGCATTCGCAAGTTAAAACGTCCTCTACTTGCAGTCCTTCAGGAATGCGTCTGTTCATGCGGGTGATTGTGTGCAGGGGCGTGCGCTGTGCGATGTCAGGTGCATCGAGTCCGGCCTCCTCATCGGTCTCGCGGACCAAGGCCAGATCGGCGTCCTCTTGACTTCCAACCAGACCACCGACCAGCGTGTCCCACATGCCTGGGTCGGTTGCTTTAGTCAGCGCACGTCGTGCGACCCAAAGCCCACCATGTTCGGACCAGGCATTCAGGTGCACCGCTCGGGTGATCAATCCGAGGGGGCGCATAACGCCGCGTTCAATCGCTCCCAGTCTGAATGGCGCTGGGGATGGATCTGCCCATATGTCGAGCAACTCATTTCGCCAGCCGGGTGCGCAGCCCGCGGCCCGGAGTGTTTCTGCAACATCAGCTAATAACTGATCAAGCTCTGTTCCGGGTTTAAGGTCGGCGCCAATGTCCAGCTCGGTTGGGTGAACCGCAATGCCTGTTAAACCAGCGAGCGCCGTCGCTGCTGTTGGAAACACCCAGCCACAGAGATGGCCTGCGATGCGCAGCCTTTTAGACCCTGGATGCGCAGTGTGTTGAGCCTGATGGATGAGTCGATCGAGCAGGGTTTGGACATCTTTGGTTGGCAAAGAAATGCTTAATTCCGACATGATCAAAAGCCAGTTGAGAAAAGACTTTAATTGTAGTGCAGCGAATCGCACGCTCCTCCGCTATAATCCTCCCGTTTCTTTATGATTCGCGCGGAGAGTGGGTTCGAAGAATGCGAAAAATCCATTCGTAGTTCTACGAGATCATAATCAGCCGTCCAATAATTTTTGCGTCAGGCACCTTTTGCGATTTCGCACAGGTGCTAGGCGCGACGTGTTTCGAGGTCAGCATGAAGAAGTTGATGGGGTTACTAGGTGCCTGTGCCATGTTTTTCAGTGGTATTGCGTTCGCACAAGTAAAAGATATGCCAGGTGGCCCTGGTGTAAACCAGCTTAATTTGCGCGAGGGCGTGACCCAGATTGGTCATGACGTCGTCTGGCTGCACTGGTTGATGCTGATCATCTGTATGGTGATCTTTGTCGCCGTGTTTGGGGTAATGTTTTATTCGATCTGGGCGCACCGCAAGTCACGTGGTGCCATCGCTGCGACATTCCATGAGCACATGGGTGTAGAGGTTGCCTGGACGATTATCCCATTCATCATTGTGATTGCGATGGCTTTGCCCGCAACACGTACCGTGGTGGCAATGAAAGATACCAGCGGCGCTGACATCACAGTGAAAGTCACTGGTTATCAGTGGAAATGGGGCTATGAATACATCGACGGCGCAGCTGCCGGCGTCAAATTCCTGTCCAACCTGTCAACACCTCCCGCGCAGATTGCCAACAAAGAGCCAAAGGGCCCTTTCTATCTGATGGAAGTCGACAATCCACTGGTTGTACCCGTCGGTAAGAAAATCCGTATTGCTGTTACAGCTGGTGACGTGATTCACTCTTGGTCGGTGCCTGATCTGGCTGTTAAGCAAGATGCGATCCCTGGTTTTATCCGTAACACCTGGTTCCGCGCTGAAAAAGTCGGCGAATATCGTGGCTTGTGTTCAGAGCTTTGCGGTAAAGACCACGCCTTTATGCCTATCGTTGTCAAAGTTCTTTCCGAGCAAGATTTCGCTAAGTGGGCAGAAGACCAGAAAAAATTACTGGCTGCGGCCGCGGATGATCCAAGCAAAGAATGGACTGGCGCTGAGCTGATGGCGCGCGGTGAAAAAGTCTACGCTGCGAACTGCGTAGCTTGCCACCAAGGCAGTGGTAAAGGCATTGTCGGCGCATTTCCAGCACTTGACGGCAGCAAAGTCGTGATGGGTCCAAAAGGCGATCAGATTCAGGTGTTGCTCAAGGGTCGACAGGGAACGGCAATGGCTTCTTTCGCCAGTCAGTTAAATGATGTTGAGATTGCAGCGGTCATCACGTATTCACGTGGCGCCTGGGGCAACGCCGGCAAAGGTCAGGACCCTGTGGTCCAGCCCGCTGACGTAAAAGCCGCACGTTGATTCATTGACGCGCAAGCATTTTTAGATACGACACTTTCATACAGATTTGCTGATAGTCACACCAAACGTGTGACTGCAGCCTAAGCAGGATAGGAGTTCACAATGAGCAGCGTCACAGCAGACCACGTTTCGGGCCACGGCCACGACGATCACGACGACCACGGGCATATGCTCCACGGCTGGCGCCGTTGGCTATTTGCGACCAACCACAAAGACATCGGCACGATGTACATGATTTTCTCGTTTGCCATGTTGATGGAAGGCGGCTTGCTTGCCCTCTTGCTGCGCACCGAGTTGTTCCAGCCAGGTTTGCAGTTTTTCCGCCCAGAGCTGTTTAACCAGTTCACCACAATGCATGGCCTGATCATGGTGTTCGGCGCGATCATGCCAGCCTTCGTAGGCTTTGCTAACTGGATGATTCCTTTGCAGATCGGTGCATCGGATATGGCCTTTGCCCGGATGAACAACTTCAGCTTCTGGCTGTTGCCTGTTGCTGGTGTGTTGCTCACCACATCATTTTTTGTTCCTGGTGGCGCGACCGCTGCGGGCTGGACGCTTTATGCGCCCCTGACTCTGCAGATGGGCCCAGGTATGGATCTGGCGATTTTCGCAGTCCATATCATGGGTGCTTCATCCATCATGGGTGCGATCAATATCGTGGTCACCATCCTGAACATGCGCGCGCCTGGCATGACACTGATGAAAATGCCATTGTTCTGCTGGACATGGTTGATTACTGCTTATTTGTTGATTGCTGTGATGCCTGTGTTGGCTGCTGCGATCACGATGGTTCTGACCGACCGTCATTTTGGTACAGGCTTTTTTAATGCCGCTGCCGGTGGTGATCCAGTTCTGTATCAGCATATTTTTTGGTTCTTCGGGCACCCCGAGGTCTACATCATGATTTTGCCGGCCTTTGGTATCGTTTCTGCCATCGTGCCAGCCTTTGCCCGTAAGCCTTTATTTGGTTACGCCTCAATGGTGTATGCAACAGCATCGATTGCGATTCTGTCGTTCATCGTCTGGGCACACCATATGTTTGCAACAGGTATGCCTGTGACAGGTCAGCTGTACTTTATGTACGCAACGATGTTGATTTCGATCCCAACTGGCGTAAAAGTATTTAACTGGGTAGCAACGATGTGGAAAGGTTCGATGACCTTCGAAACTCCCATGTTGTTCGCAGTAGGCTTCATCTTCGTGTTCACGATCGGTGGCTTTACCGGTCTGATTTTGTCGATGGCGCCGATTGATATTGCGGTTCACGACACGTACTACGTTGTGGCGCACTTCCACTACGTGCTGGTTGCAGGTTCGTTGTTTGCACTCTTTGCAGGCACTTACTACTGGCTGCCAAAGTGGTGTGGTTTCATGTATGACGAAAAATTGGGCAAATGGCACTTCTGGATGAGCATCATCTCGTTCAACATCACCTTCTTCCCAATGCACTTCCTGGGTCTTGCAGGTATGCCACGTCGCTATGCTGACTACGCTGCGCAGTTTACTGATTTCCATCAGATTGCGACCATTGGTGCTTTCTGGTTTGGTCTTTCACAATTATTGTTCCTCTACATCGTTCTCAAAGCCTACGCTGGTAAGGGCAAACCTGCTCCAGCCAAGCCATGGGAAGGCGCAGAAGGTCTGGAGTGGACGGTTCCTTCACCTGCCCCTTTCCATACCTTTGTGACACCTCCAGAGGTCAAGTAATAATATGGCACCGACCCCAGAGCAACGTCGTAAAAACAAACGTACCGGACTTATTTTCCTGGTGATTGTATTGGCGATGTTTGGCTGGACCATCGGCAAGCAGGTTTATTTGCATTACTTTTCCTGACTCAAGAGTCGATAAGGCATCATGGGTCAGGATCTAAAAGAATCTAGTCAGCGCAAGCTGAATTTTTTCCAGACACTCAAAGCAATTGCGTGGGCCATGTTTGGTGTACGCAAAGGCTCCGGGTACCAGGAAGACGTGTCCAAACTCAATCCTGTGCATCTGGTTATCGCGGGGTTGTTGTGTGGTGTTTTGTTTGTGGCTGGTCTGGTGATGGTGGTCCGTTTAGCCATATCCAGTCTGAGCTAAGTGCAGTCTTTAACGAACTGAAGCATGGAGAATGACATGAGTGCATCCCACTCGATCCAAGGCAAAGAGGCACCTTACTACTACGTGCCCAACGATTCAGCACATCCCGTGCGCGCGAGTATCGCGTTGCTGGTGGTGATGCTTGGCGCATCAGCCTGGGTAAACGGTATTGAGCTTGGCAGATACGCTGTATTTGCTGGTCTGCTGGGTTTGATCACGGTACTTTATTTCTGGTTTGGCGATGCCATCCACGAAGAAGAAACCGGACTGAATAGCAAGCGTGTGGATGTTTCCTATCGCTGGAGCATGAGCTGGTTTATTTTCTCCGAAGTCATGTTCTTTGCAGCGTTCTTTGGTGCACTCTGGTACACCCGCACGGTTACAACTCCATGGTTAGGAGATCTAGACCACAAATTGCTGCTCTGGCCGACTTTTGTCGCAACCTGGCCAAACAACGGCCCTGCAGGTGTGGTTGAAATTTTCCAGACGGTTGGACCATTTTGGTTGCCAACAATCAACACAGCGCTGCTGTTGACCTCGGGCGTTACGCTGACCCTGTCACACCATGCATTGCGTGAAGATCACCGCGGCTCAGCCAAATTCTGGTTGTTTGCAACTATCGTGCTTGGTTTTGTATTTGTCGGCTGCCAGGCATATGAGTATTACCATGCCTACCATGCGTTGAATCTGAAATTCAGCTCAGGCGCTTATGGTTCGCTTTTCTACATGTTGACCGGCTTTCACGGCTTTCACGTGATGATGGGCGCAACCATGCTGACAGTTATATTTGTCCGTATGTTGCGCGGCCACTTTACCGCAAACAACCACTTCGGTTTCGAAGGCGCCGCTTGGTACTGGCACTTCGTTGACGTGGTTTGGCTCGGCTTGTATTTGTTCGTGTACTGGTTCTAAACAGTCGCGATTGCCATTTGCAATAAAAAACGACCGGTCTCTACCGGTCGTTTTTTATTGGCACTAGTGCATGTGGCACTAGCGAATGCCGGTCGCCTCGATCCATCCCATCCAGTGTGCGAAAAGTAAGAATAAAAACAGTGCGACAGAAAGGCCAATACGCACGGTGAGTGCGTTGACGGTTTTGTTGCTAGTACCTTTGTCGCGCATTAAATAAAACAATGCTGAGGCAAGGCTGCCCAGAATAATGATGAAAGCCAGTCCAACTACAATACGCATAAGGCCTCCCGCCTAAAAAAGGAATTATCGCAGACATGGCCGCATCGCACAGCAAACTGCTCAATCTCATTGCAACAATATTGTTGGCGGCTACAGCGATCACCTGTATCTCACTGGGGCGATGGCAGTTATCGAGGGCACATGAGCGGCAACAAATTGCGGCCATGATTCAGCAAGGGCGCTCGGGCCCGCCGGTTGATCTCAATGCCCATCCGACAGTCGAACAATTGCAACCATGGCGCCCTGCGCAGGTAGAGGGTGTCTGGCAGCCACAATTCAATCTATTACTTGATAACCGTAATCTGGATGGAAAGCCAGGTTTGTGGCTAGCGACTCCGCTATTGTTGGCAGATGGCAGTGCAGTACTTATTTTGAGAGGATGGTTTGCGCGTCCAATAGGAGAACAAACGGCACCCGTGATCCCGACACCTTTGGGACCGCAAAAAATTACCGGGGAATTATCTTTGCACGTGCCCCGGTTGTTTGAGTTGTGGGGTACCCGACAGCCGTCTGAGGGCAATTTACCCGCAGATTGGCCAAGTTCTGACCCGGTCGATCAATCAATCCAGCGCAGCGAGGATATGCGTGCGTTGCCCAGGCTACAAAATATAGAGTTAGAAAGCTTGAGCAAGAGATTAGGTATCAAGTTTTTACCTGTCGTACTGATGCAAAAGGACGAGCCCAGCGAAGTACTCAAACGCGTGTGGCCAGAGCCTTCCATCGATTCAGATAAAAATATGGGCTATGCAATGCAGTGGTTTGGTTTTGCCGCAATTGCTGTGGTTGCATGGCTAGGATTTGCATGGCGAATATGGCGGCGCAAAAAAAACAGATGACGACTAAAATGCATAGGTTCGCCGCCCAATACTGAGTGCGCGATACGGAACGAATCAAATAGTGAAACAACAAGTGAAACAACCACAATTGAAACCAAGCGCAGTGAACTCAACAGTATCGAAGTCCCGCTCAAAGACGCCGATGGTGATCATTTTTTTGCTGAGCCTGGCGCCCGTGCTCGCAGCTGTTCTCGTCTATTTCAACCCCCAGTGGCGCCCTGAAGGCAGCAACAATTACGGCCAGCTTGTGGAGCCCCAACGTCCGATGCCCGCACCGGCGGACTTAGCGCTGACAACGCTGGACGGTAAGCCTTTTGATCTCAATACCCTCAAAGGTAAGTGGCTACTTGTCGCAGCGGATGGCGCTGCCTGCCCCGACTCCTGCGCGCGAAAGCTCTTTATTTTGCGCAACTCACACGCAAGCCAGGGTAAAAACGTAGAGCGCCTGGCGCGCGTCTGGTTTATTACCGATGACGCACCGGTACCTGAAAAAGTACTTGAGGCGTATAAAGGTACGAACATGGTCCGCGTGAGCCCCGAGCAATTACAAAAATTCCTGACGACGATGGGAGTGCAAGCCGCCACGCCTGCGGACGCTTTAGCGCAACCCATGTGGATTATTGATCCGAACGGCAACCTGATCATGCAGTACCCCCTAGATGCAGAGCCAGAAAAAGTTCGCAAAGATATCAGCAAGCTCGTCTATAACTCACGGATAGGCTAAGCATCATGGCAGATCAGGCACAGGATCGGGTACGTGCACGTTACAAAAAAATATTGTTTCTGACATGGTTTTTAACGCTTGATCTCATCATGTTCGGCGCCTTTGTACGCCTCACAGACTCAGGCCTGGGTTGCCCCGACTGGCCTGGCTGCTATGGCAATGTGACGCCTGTTGGTGCGATGACAGAGATCCGTCAGGCTGTCAGTGTGATGCCTGAAGGTCCTGTGACGTTGCCTAAAGCCTGGATTGAGATGGTGCACCGTTACGTTGGTGCGCTGCTCGGATTTTTAATTATCTGTATTTGCTGGATGGCCTGGCGTCATCGTAAGGCGTTTAAACAGACCCCTATATTGGCCATCGTCGCATTAATCGCAGTTTGCCTGCAGGGTGCTTTTGGTGCCTGGACGGTGACTCATAAATTAATGCCCGTCGTTGTAACAGGGCATCTCCTGGGCGGGATGTTGTTGCTGGCGCTGATGACCTGGCTTGCCGCACGAGAACGCCCGCACGCGCCTGTCGCGATCACCATGAAGCGATTTACCGCCTGGATGGGATTTGGTTTCGTACTGTTATGTTTGCAGATAGGGCTCGGCGGGTGGGTGAGCACTAACTATGCAGCATTAGCTTGTATGGATTTCCCCACATGTCATAGTCAGTGGTTGCCTGATATGGATATCTCAAGCGGTTACTCCTTAATTCGCGGCCTGGGCGAAATGCCAAATGGCGAGATGATTTCCCAGCCAGCTTTGACAGCGATTCACTGGGTACATCGTAACTTTGCATTCGTGGTTTTTGTTTATCTGGGTATCCTTGCCTGGCGTTTGCGTGCCGATCTTGGACTCAGAGGCCCCGCAACATTGATGCTGATCTTGTTGCTTGCACAGTTAATGACAGGGCTCACCACCATATTTTTTCAGTGGCCTTTGTTAATTGCCGTGCTGCATAACGGAGGCGCCGCGGGTCTGGTGCTGGCGAGCGTTACTTTGCTTGTTCGCCTTGGCCGGGCGGGTTCAACAGCTTTGCGCGCCTAACCGGTACAATCATGGCTGATTGCCTAAAATAGAAACCATGTCCAGCCTTGCAGCCACTCCTTCCGGTTTATTGCGTCAGTACCTCGTACTGACTAAGCCCCGCGTCACGCAATTGGCCGTGTTCTGCGCTGTAATTGGTATGTTTCTGGCGACCCCTGGCTTGCCTGATATGTTGAAGGTCGTCGCAGCGACCACTGGAATATGGTTGCTGGCAGCCGCTGCGTTTGCAATTAATTGTTTAATCGAGCAGCAGGTTGACGCGCGCATGTTACGTACAGCGCGTCGTGCGACCGCGCAAGGCACCATCTCTACTTTTCAGGTGCTGAGTTTGTCAGGTTTGCTTGGCGGAGCAGGGATGTTTGTGCTGTATCGCTGGGTCAACCCTTTAACCATGTGGTTAACGTTTGCCACCTTTGTTGGCTATGCCGTGATTTACACGGTGATCCTCAAACCGCACACACCTCAAAACATTGTGATTGGCGGTTTGTCGGGCGCCATGCCACCCGCGCTGGGCTGGGCTGCGATTGCAGATTCAGTACCCGCCGAGGCGTGGTTGCTGGTGCTGATTATCTTTATCTGGACGCCGCCACATTTCTGGGCGCTGGCCTTATATCGCACCAATGACTATGCGCGTGCTGGTTTACCGATGCTGCCGGTCACGCATGGTCAGCAATTCACCCGCTTGCATATTCTGCTTTATAGCGTCGCATTGCTGGCAACGACTCTTTTGCCTTACATCATTGGCATGAATGGCTGGCTTTATCTCATCGCCGCCTTAGTACTGGGTTTGATGTTTGTTCGTTACGCCTGGCGCTTGTATAAGAACTATAGCGACGAGTTGTCGCGCTCAATGTTTCGCTTTTCGATTCTGTATCTCTCACTGCTATTTGCCGCATTGCTAGTGGATCACTGGCTGATCGTGGGTGCGTGAGCGGGGTCTAGTCCAATGAAAAGTCACATACTCCAATCCTTACTCCGCGCGATGCTTGCTGCGATCGTGACACTCGGCCTTTGCTCAGCGCTAACCGCTTGTGGGGATACCACGACCGCCTTTAAGGGCAGTGACATCACAGGCTCTCACCTGGGCCAGAAATGGTCATTGACAGGGATGGACGGCAAAACCTACACCCCAGCGAATTTCAACGGAAAGGTAACGCTTGTCCTGTTTGGTTTTACTCAATGTCCTGATGTGTGCCCGACCTCGCTGGCTGAGCTTTCCCAAGTCATGCAGCTACTCGGGGATCTTGCTTCACGCGTACAGGTATTAATGATTTCAGTCGATCCAGAGCGAGATTCACCAGAGGTTTTGCGTGCTTATGTTTCTGGATTTGATCCCAGGTTTTTAGGGCTAACCGGGACGCCCGAGCAGATCAAGGTCGCTGCGGCAGCTTTTAAGGCTTACTACGCACGCGCTGCGACGGTTAATGGCAACTACAACATGGATCACAGTGCTAACTTTTATTTGTTAGACGCTAAAGGTGAATCACGCGTGTTACTTGCGAATAATGCTGGCGCTGAAAATATTGCCCACGATATCCGAGCCCTGTTGCGCTGATTTACTTAGTCAGTACCTGGCAAGTTAATTGGCAACTACGGCACGCCATTCATGAAAAGCTTGCTGGGCGGTCTCTGATAGCTCGGACACCGGCAATGATTGGCGGCGCTCAATAATCATGCGCGCATAGGGTGTCGCAAGGGAAGACGCCTCTCGGCACAGGCGAAGCTCCTCTCCAACGGAAGGGCTGCGCTGGCGCCAAAAATTGATGGCGGACTCGATCTCGGGGAGGGTAATCAAACTTTGCATTCCTCTATTGTCCCAGATTAATGGCTCAAGAAACGAGTCACTGATGCTGCTCTAAAGGTTTTGTCGAGTAAAACGGGATGCTCGCTCTGCCCGATGCGGGTAATATCTCATACAGGGTCAATTGCCCGCTAATCAGTCATTGCCAGAAAGGATCCACCATGAGCGTATCGCCTACGAATCCCTTTGTGCTGCCCGGACTCGGCCAGACAGGAGAGCAAGCTGGAAATCCTTTGCTCGCCAGTATGGAAATGATGCGTCAGGCGTTTGCAGGTCTGGCGGGTTCCGGCGGCTTTTCGGCCGGTATGCCATTGACCCCATCGATGAACCCCGAAGACCTCGAGAAACGCATTTCGGAATTAAAGACGGTTGAAAACTGGCTCAAACTTAATCTCTCTATGCTGAGCAGCACCATTCAGGGCATGGAAGTCCAGTTGGCGACGATTGCTACCTTGCGTTCATTTGCAAGCTCCATGAGCCATACGCAACAAGCGACAGGTGTGGATGCGCCATCAGCCTTAGAGGTTATGTTGGGTTTGCGACCACAAACACGCACGTCTCAAACGGATACCAAACCCGAGCCTGCCGCACCGACGCAGAGCGAAGTTCTTCAGGAGCCGATCGCCAACACCTCAGCAGCAAGCAGTGACGAGCAGTCTCCACCATCGGCTGCAGATGAGTCAAATGCTGTGCCCGCAGCCGCGCGCGCCTGGTGGGATATGCTGCAAAAACAGTTCAATCAGGTTGCTGCCGCAACAGCGGCGACACTGCACCACAAGGCTGATAAAGCGCCAGCTAAAAAAGCGGTAACGAAAAAAACAACGACTTCACGGGCAACTAAAAAAACAGTTGTCAGTAGTGCACGCAAAAAACCAACCATTAAAAAATAATCTTTTACGCTTATGTTGAATATCGTCATTCTGGCTGCTGGGCTGGGTAAAAGGATGCAGTCCAATCTGCCCAAAGTACTGCACACGATTGCAGGTCGATCGATGCTCGCGCATGTGCTCGATGGTGCGCGCGCACTCAACGCGGATAGTATTGTTGTTGTCGTGGGCCACGGCGCCGAACAAGTTAAGACTGCCTTCAGCGCACAAGCTGATTTACAGTTTGCGCTGCAACAGCCTCAGCTTGGGACAGGTCATGCTGTACAGCAAGCGATCCCGTTACTGAAAGAGGATGGTGAGGACGATGTCACAATCGTTTTGTACGGTGATGTGCCTTTAGTCCAGCTCTCAACATTGCAGGCTTTACTGGATGCGCGTCAGGATGGCTTGGCTGTTCTAACAGAAATCCTCCCAGACCCTACAGGCTATGGACGTATCGTGCGTGATCTGCATGGCGATGTCCGCGCGATCGTTGAGCATAAAGATGCAAATGAGGTTGAGCGGGCGATCACAGAAGTCAATACCGGCATTATCGCAGCACCTACGGCGGCGCTCAAACGCTGGCTCGCACAGCTCAATAATAATAATGCGCAGGGCGAGTATTACCTGACCGATATTATTGGAATGGCTGTTGCTGACGGGGTTAAAGTCGCCGTCGCACATCCTCAGGCTGCTTTCGAAACTCTGGGTGTAAATAGTCGCATGCAGCAAGCGCAGCTCGAACGGCTCTGGCAGGCAGAGCAGGCAAGACGGCAGCTTGAGGCCGGTGTGACACTAGCAGATCCGGCCAGATTTGATGTGCGTGGTCAATTAGTCTGCGGACGCGATGTCTTTATCGATGTGGGCTGCGTATTCGAAGGAGTGGTGACGCTCGCTGATGGCGTGCGTGTAGGCCCACATTGTGTTTTACGTGATGTTCAGATTGGAGCCGGCACGCAGATTGAGGCATTTAGCCATCTGGACCATGCGCAGGTCGGGTTGGATGCGCGTATCGGACCTTACGCACGACTGCGCCCGGGCGCAAAACTTGCCAACCATACGCATGTCGGTAATTTTGTTGAAATCAAAAACACCAATTTAGGCGAGGGCAGTAAAGCGAATCATCTCGCCTATGTCGGCGATGCCGATATCGGTGCGCGCGTCAATATCGGTGCCGGTACGATCACCTGCAATTATGATGGCGTCAATAAATTCAGGACAGTGATTGAGGATGATGCGTTCATTGGCTCGGACACGCAGCTTGTCGCGCCCGTACGTGTGGGGCGTGGCGCAACCATTGGTGCAGGTACAACATTAACTGTAGACGCGCCAGCTGATCAGCTCACGATCTCGCGTATTAAACAAACAACGATCGCAGGCTGGAAGCGTCCAGTCAAAAAGGCCAAGTGAGTACTGTTGCTGAATCAGATAAGGTAGAGTCATCGGCCGTAGAGCCAATGGAAGGGCTGCCAAACCCGCGAAGGCGCTGGGCAGCCATGACCATGCTTGTTGGTATCGGCATGTCAGTGCTTGACTCCTCAATGTCCAATGTGGCGCTGCCAACGATTGCGCGAGAGTTGAATCAAAGTGCTGCGGCGGTTGTGTGGATTGTCAATGCTTACGGCCTAACCTTGGTGATGACATTATTGCCAATGTCAGCGATTGGTGAGCGTACGGGGTTTAAACGCTTATTTAAATATGGGTTGATGTTGTTCACGGTTGCCTCGGTCGCAAGCTCGCTCGCACCTTCATTGCCATTTTTGCTTGTGTGCCGTGTACTGCAAGGACTAGGTGGCTCGGCCATCATGTGTTTGTTTGGTGCCTTGGTCAGACATATCTACCCGCCAAAGATGATGGCACGTGGTATCGGCATCAATGCGATGATGGTCGGTGTGACCTCCGTCTTGGGGCCAACGATTGGTTCATTCATCTTGTCGGTTTCAAGTTGGCATTGGATTTTTGCAGTCAATATTCCTGTCGGTTTGCTCGCATTACTCGGTGTTAAATATTTACCTGACGTCACGCCAGTTAAAGGTCGTTTTGACTGGTTGTCCGCATGCTTGAGTATGGTGACGGTGGGCCTGATCATTGTTGGTATCGATTATCTTTCAACCTATACTTGGCAATCTTTATGCATCATTGTGTTGGGCGCTTTGACAGGGGTTGTGCTGATCCGGCGCAGCAATCAGCAAACTGCGCCATTGGTACCTGTTGATTTACTCAAAATATCTTCTTTACGTTTTGCGATCGCAGCCTCGTTATGCACGTTTTCCGCACAGATGGCGACGTTTATTTCCCTGCCTTTTTATTTACAGCAGACCTTGCATCGTCCACAATCATCGGTCGGGATGCTGATGGCTGCCTGGCCAATGGGGGCGGCACTGATCGCACTCGTGGCGGGGCGGTTATCAAATATTTATCCTGTCGCGATCCTTAGCGGTTTGGGGGCGGGATCGATGGCAACCGGCATCGCAATCATTGTCCTGATGCCAGAGTCGGCGAGTGATATCTGGTTGATGCTCGCGATGGGGCTTGCAGGAATTGGGTTTGGATTTTTTCAGACACCCAACAACCGCGTCATTATCGGCTCTGCTCCCAGGCATCGCGCGGGCGCTTTGGGTGGCTTGCAGGCAACGACGCGTGTGTTTGGTCAGACCTTTGGCGCGGCCATGGTCGCCTCGGCCTTTAGTCTGAGCGTCACGGTTGGTCCGACACTTGGTCTGACTGTCGGAATTACTTTTGCCTCCATTGCCGTGCTCGTGAATGTGATTCGCCATCGTCAGGCGGGTGTGTCGCGCAGTGAGGGTTGACAGGTAATGGCCCATCCTCCGATGCGTATTTTGCAGATCAATACCGAGCATGGTTGGCGCGGTGGGGAGCGCCAGACCTTATTAACCGCACTAAATCAACGCAAACTTGGTCATCAGGTCGAGTTACTGGTGCACAGCAAGGGCGAGCTTGCAAAAAAAGCGCGTGAGCATGGTTTGACAGTGCATCTCGCGCGCAGCGGTGCAGGTTTTGGTGCCTGGCTTGCATTACATGGCCGGCGTTATGACGTTTTACATGCGCAGACGGCAAAGGTTGTAGCCTGGGCTGTCTTGTCGAAAATTTTTCATCATCGGCCGATTGTTTTTTCGAGACGCACGAGTTTTCCTGTTGGCTCAAACAAATGGGCAACGCACTGGAAATGGCAGAATGTCGACCAGCTTGTAGCGATCAGTGATGCCGCCGCTGCCGCACCCCGTGCGATGGGTCTGCAGCCAATTGTGATTCAGAGTGCCGTGCCCGCAGTTACGCCTGCTCCGGAGCGCGTGCAAGCTTTCGTGACCCAATACGAACTTGAGGGCCTGCGCTTAGTTGGGACGGCCAGTGCGCTCTCACCAGAAAAGGATCCCATTACTCTGATTCGTGCCGCGGCAATTGTTTGCGCGCAATTCGATGATGTGCGTTTTGTGCATTGGGGCGCACCTGGCCAGGCGAGCGCTGTCGCGCATGTGTGCATAGAAGATCTTGGTTTGCAGGATCGTTATTTGTTAGCGGGGTTTACGACTGCCGTTGAGCAACTCTATCCTGCCTTGTCGGTTTTTGTGATGGCCTCAAAATTCGAAGCGCTCGGTTCAAGTGTCCTCGATGCGATGATGCAGCATGTACCCGTCGTCTCAACCGATGCGGGCGGCTTGAAAGAAACACTCTCCAACGGACGGGGTTTGCTTGGTGGTGTTGGCGATGTGGAGGCGATGGCGTTGAGTATTATTCAACTGCTCGATCATCCTCAGCAAGCCCGAGCGATGGCCGAGCACGCCTATGCAGAAGTCATCGCAGAATACGATGTCGAACGCATGGCGCGTCGTTATTTGAATGTGTATGCCTCGGTATTGTCGCGTCGCTAAATATCAAGCGGTTGCGGTCACGGTAATGTTCGTCTCAAATTTACTTCGATGGACGGAAAAGAAACTTCGGACGTTGCGCACATTGGCCTCTGCCGTCAGTGCGCGATGAACCAGTGCGTGATAGGCCGGCATATCAGTTACTTGAGCAATCAATACAAAATCCGGTCCGGTCGAAACCCGATAGCACTGTAGGACAGTTGCCTCTAGCCCCACGCGTTGTTCAAACTGCTGAAGCCTTTCGGCAGTTTGTACGTCGAGCGTGACTTCGATAATCGCGGTCAGCGTATTGGCGACTTTCTCGGGCGCAACAATAGCAATCTGTTTTTCAATAACGCCGGATTCGATCAGTCTGCGCACGCGACGCATACAAGTCGGAGGCGAGGCATGCACAATCTCAGCCAAATCTTGATTGGTCAGGCTGGCATCTTTTTGCATCTGCGTCAGGATTCGGACATCGAGTTCATCGAGCGCAACGGTCGTCATGGGGAGCCTTGAGGTCAAAAATGGCAATAAAGTGAAATATTATTTCACTTTATATATTTAATGATATTAAATTTCATACTTGCCGAATATATGAAATTTAATATCATTCTTTTGTGTGCACAATACAACCATAACAAGGAGAGTGCAATATGTGTGGCATCGTCGGTGCAGTAGCTTCGCGCAACATCACGCCCATTCTGGTCGAGGGCCTTAAACGCCTTGAATACCGTGGCTACGATTCCTGCGGCGTTGCCGTATTCGACAATGGTGGTTTACGGCGTGTGCGCAGTACCGAGCGCGTAGCCGAGCTCGAGGAGCACATTGCGCGAGATCATGTTGCAGGATTTACGGGGATTGCGCACACTCGCTGGGCAACGCATGGCGCACCGGTTACGCGTAACGCCCATCCGCATTTCTCTGGACAAGGCACCGACGGCCCAAGTATTGCGCTAGTGCATAACGGCATTATCGAAAACCACGAAGAACTTCGCGCAGAGTTGCAAGCGCAAGGTTATGTATTTGAGAGTCAGACAGATACCGAAGTGATCGCACATCTTGTGCACCATCTATATCACGGTGATTTGCTCGACGCTGTGCAACAGGCGATTAAACGTTTGCATGGTGCGTATGCGATTGCAGTGTTTTGCCGCGACGAGCCGCACCGAATCGTGGCTGCGCGTCAAGGCTCACCGCTTGTAATCGGTCGTGGCAAAAACGAAAACTTTCTTGCCTCTGATGCATTAGCGCTTGCAGGTACGACCGACCAGATTGTTTATCTTGAAGACGGTGACGTCGCCGATTTACAGTTAGGAAATGTCTGGATCATGGATCAATCAGGCAAAGCCGTGACACGTACGATCAATACGGTGCATGTGCATACAGGCGCTGCAGATTTAGGCCCATACCGTCATTACATGCAGAAAGAAATTTTTGAGCAACCAAGAGCCGTAGGTGACACGCTCGAAGATGTTGAGTCGATTGCGCCAGAGATGTTTGGTGATCAGGCGTATAAAGTTTTTAAGCAAATCGATCGCGTCCTGATACTCGCATGTGGCACAAGCTATTACGCAGGCTTAACCGCCAAATACTGGATCGAGTCGATTGCAAAAATACCGGTATCGGTTGAGATCGCAAGCGAATACCGCTATCGAGATAGCGTACCAAATCCCAACACGCTAGTCGTCACTATCTCCCAGTCAGGCGAAACGGCCGACACGCTCGCGGCCTTAAAGCACGCGCGCGGGTTGGGTATGGAGCAGACGCTCACCATCTGCAATGTCTCGACAAGCGCGATGGTCCGTGAGTGCAAGCTCGCCTTCATTACCCGCGCAGGCGTTGAGATTGGCGTGGCGTCTACAAAGGCGTTCACCACGCAGTTGACCGCGTTGTTCATGCTGACACTTGCACTGGCGCAAGTCCATGGGCAACTGACCGACGAACAGGAAATAGAGCACGTAAGAGCCTTGCGTCATTTGCCTTCTGCGATTAGCGCAGTACTCGCGCTCGAGCCGCAAATTATGGCGTGGTCTGATAAATTCGCTGCAAAAGAAAACGCATTGTTCCTCGGTCGCGGCATGCATTATCCGATCGCGCTCGAGGGCGCATTAAAGCTCAAGGAAATCAGCTATATCCATGCTGAAGCCTACCCCGCCGGTGAGCTTAAGCATGGGCCGCTCGCACTTGTGACCGAGCAAATGCCGGTTGTGACGATCGCACCTAACGATGCGCTGCTCGAAAAACTCAAATCAAATATGCAAGAAGTCCGCGCGCGCGGTGGTGAGCTGTATGTGTTTGCAGATGCGGGCACAAAAATTGTGAATAGCGAAGGCGTGCATGTGATCCGTATGCCTGAAAACTACGGACCTCTTTCACCTATCCTGCATACGATACCTTTGCAACTGCTGGCTTATCACACGGCTTGCTCAAGGGGAACGGATGTTGATAAGCCTAGGAATTTGGCTAAGAGTGTGACGGTGGAGTAGTTTCGTTAGGGGGTAATAATCAGGAAGGTTTTCTTGTCCGTTTCAGGCTAACGATCAGGACGAGAGGCTTGATGATTGGGGCATATTCAGGCTATCAAATTGAGCTTTCAGACAAGATTATTGCCCTACGTATAGGCAATTTGTTTCGCGGCACTTAAAACTAACGCACCTCTGGCTCCAGTGGGTTAGTTAAAAGTGATCGACAACAGTCAGTGTTAAGCGCAAAGCATAATCAGATTGTTGATTTCAGCCTCTGCCATCTCATGCATTTTTGTACTGTTCAGAATCAGCGCCTCAAGATCGGGTGCGCTGAGTGCATTCTGGGGATCCATGTTGATGATCTCAAGATACATCGCGATCAGCTCCTCCAGCACATTGATGCTTTCGGCGGCATCAGGATCGAGATCAAAATCTTCCTGATCCTGAAAAAATCCATCCATAAACGCATCAAGTTCTTCGCCACGAATACGTGCCTGATTCATTAAGTCGCCAATCGTTGCAGGAATTGCGATGGGTGTCAGGGTAAAGGGATTATCTTGATCGGAATGTGCAGAGAGAGCATCCCAGAGACGCGTTAGGAAAGTATCCTGAATTTCTTTGATCGCATCATCTGAGTCGATCTCAGGAAACTCCCCATCCCACAAGGCATGCAGCTCAAAAGCAGGATCCACAACAAAGGGGCTGGCGATCGCTCCCATGAAGGCAGCTCTGACCTCGTGAAGCTTGTAAGGACATTCGTATTTGGTGAGTAAGCGTTCGACGTCTTGATTGAGCACGGTTTTGGAATCCAGAGAGGTAAGCATATGATTAGAAGTATATGACACCCTTACAGAAACTCACGCTTTATTACGATGCCGCCTGCCCTCTGTGCAGGGCGGAGATTCAGTTCTTGTCCCGTCGTAATCAACAGGGATTGCTTGCGTTTGTTGATATCAACTCTGAGCACTACCAGCCCGAGATTGTCGGGGTGTCGTGTGAGCAAGCCTTGGCTGCGATGTATGGCCAATATGCTGATGGAAAGTTAATCAGTGGCGTAGATGTGTTTGCCGCCGCCTATGCTCGCGCAAACCTTAAGGCCTTAGCCTGGCTATTTTCGCGAAAAGCGTTGCGACCTGTTATGGACTGGGGTTATAGATTTTTTGCTAGAAACCGACATACTATTTCCAGAATGTTCGGACCATTCGCTTTGTGGTTAGTTACGCTCGCAAACAAAAAATAAAATTAAATGTCATGAATACCTAACCTCGTGAGATTGCAAATGAAATTATTCAGCAAAACAGTTTTGTTCATTGTGATTTTTTCATTAGCATCCTGTGCAAACAACTATTACGCTGGTGTGGACGCAGAGGATCAGTTGACGATTAACGCTGCAACCTGTGGAGAATTGCTGGAGGAGTATCCCGATTATCTGGCAGCAGAAAACGAACTCGCTGCAAACCTCAAGGATCGCGTGCAGACGCAAGTTGCGACTAATTTGATTGGCGCAGCGACCCTTGCCACACTTGGACTGGGCTTATTCAGTTTTGACGATACTTCTGATGCTAGCGCAGCACTCGCCGAGTTGAAGGCGATCCGCATTGCCTTGGCCACTGCAATACAGACTCGTGGTTGTAAATAAATAGATTTACTCTGCCGCCTTAATCCCCGCGTCTTTAATAATCTTGCCAAATAATTCGTAATCAGCCTTGTAGCGTTTAGCCATTTCCTCTGGCGTGCTTGCAATAATGTTGTAGCCACTTGCGCGCAATTTTTTGGCAATCTCAGGATCCGCCAACGCTTTGAGTAGTCCTGCGTTTAATGTTGCGATTGTCGCGGGCGGCGTTTTGCCGGGAGCAGTCAGTCCCCACCAGATCGATTGGTTCAGCTCTTTGTAACCACTTTCTACAAAAGTCGGTACATCAGGCAGGACTGGTGAGCGTTCAGTAGCAACGATTGCGAGTGCGCGGACTTTACCAGACTGGATTTGTGGCAAGAGGCTTGCGACTGAGCCTGTATAGAGGTCAATACGCTGACTGATCAGATCGGTATAAGCAAGCGCCCAGCCACGGTAGGGGATGTGTGTCAGATGCACTTTGCCAGTCGAGCGCCACAGGTGGCCGAGCAGATCGCCGGTACCACCTGCGCCAGGAATACCGAGCGTAAGCTTGCCTGGATTTTTCGTAGCGGCGGCGGCGACATCGGCTAGTGTTTTATAAGGCGAGTCAGGTGCGACAACAAATACGCTTGGTGAGGAGGCAACTAAGCCGACGGGGGTGAAATCCTTAAACGTGTCGTAGGATAATTTTTCATAGAGCCACGGGTTGAGTACGATGTTGTCAGTCTGAGCGAGTACCAGCGCGTAGCCGTCGGGATTTGCGCGCGCGGTGGAGTCTAGTGCGAGGTTGCCACCTGCTCCAGGTTTGTTTTCAACGACCGTTTTCCAGCCCATTTTTTCTGTCATCCCGCCTGCGACTAAACGTGCGAGCGTGTCAGTGCCACCGCCTGGGGGGAAGGGTGAAATGATGGTGATAGGCTTGGTTGGGAAATCTTGTGCTGAGGACAAGGAGGACATTAGGGAAAGTGCAGAGGCGATTAGAAGTTTTTTTATTTTCATTGGTTTTATATCTCTTTGTATGAAATTTAGTTCACATCGAGCTTATAGCGATAGTGACTTATTAGTCTAATTGAATTTAGGGATATAAATATTCAAAATGATTAACTCAAGTCCAGTTCAAAAATATTGATTTGCACAAGGGTTTAACGTTTGACGTTATTAACGATAGTCGTTATTATTTCATGATAGAAAGTTTTGCGTGCGAAGACACGCGAGATCTTTTTATGGGTGAGAAGGTTGCAAGATTCGTCAATTTTCAGACGACGGCGATACGCAAGCTTCAGCAGCTCCATGCTGCTCAAACACTTTCTTTTTTAAGAAAACCGCCAGGTAATCGATTAGAACCACTTCAGGGTGACCTAAAGGGTTATTACAGCATTCGTATTAATGACCAATGGCGATTAAGTTTCTTATGGGGAGATGGGTCCGTTCATCAAGTACAAATTATTGACTATCATTAATCGAGATAAACGATGGCCCGAAAATTACCGCTTGCCCATCCTGGTGTGATCCTCAGCGAAGACTGGCTAAAACCGCTAGGTTTAAGCCAATATGCACTAGCACGTGCAATCTCGGTGCCGCCAAGAAGAATCAATGAAATAGTAAAAGGCTTAAGAGGTATTACTGTTGATACAGCATTAAGACTTGCAGCGTTTTTTGGAACCGATGCCCAAAGCTGGATTAACTTGCAAACACACTACGACACAGAGCTCGCACGTGAGGCGATGTCTGAAGTGCTTTCACATATTGTTCAATATGAATCTTCGGCTGTTAGACACGTTAGTAAGAAATAACTCTTAGTATTCATTGCTCAGGCAGCTCCGATTACCGCAAACTATCCGTAGCCGTTTCATTGAGCAACAACCTCACACCAAGAGAGCCATTACCCTGGCGAACAGGTGCTTTTTTTAAATAAACCTCAA
>CAIPID010000499.1 GCA_903865015.1 uncultured beta proteobacterium
TGGTGTGAACGACCGACACGGCCACGTAACTGGTGCAGCTGCGCCAGACCAAACCGATCAGCTCGGTGAATGATGATTGTGTTGGCACTCGGCACGTCAATGCCGGTTTCAATAATCGTTGTGCACAGCAGGACGTTGAATTTCTGCTGATAAAAGCCTTTCATCACTTGTTCAAGGTCTCGCTCGCCCATTTGCCCGTGGGCAACAGCGATGCGCGCCTCGGGTACGAGCTCTTCGAGTCGGGCGCGGCGGTTATGAATGGTGTCGACTTCGTTATGCAGGAAATACGCCTGGCCACCGCGCTTGAGTTCGCGCAGCAATGCCTCGCGGATGGTGCTGTTGTCTTCGCGTCTGACAAAGGTTTTGATCGCCAGTCGTTTTTGCGGTGCGGTCGCGATAACCGAAAAATCCCGGATGCCTTCGAGTGACATACCGAGTGTCCGCGGAATCGGCGTAGCCGTCAGTGTCAGTACGTCGACCTCGGCACGCATGGCTTTCAGAGCCTCTTTCTGGCGCACGCCAAATCGGTGCTCCTCGTCAATGATGACGAGTCCCAGACGTTTGAACTGCACATCCTTGGAAAGGATTTTGTGCGTACCGATGACGATATCGATCGTGCCGTCGTTGATCCCTGCGATCGCAGCAGTGATTTCTTTCGCTGAACGAAACCGTGAGAGTTCGACGACTTTGACAGGCCAGTCCGCGAATCGATCGGAGAATGTTTGAGCATGTTGCTCAGCGAGCAAGGTGGTTGGGCAAAGCAAGGCTACTTGTTTGCCATTGGCGATAGCGAGGAAAGCGGCACGCAGCGCGACTTCGGTTTTGCCAAACCCCACATCGCCACACACTAGTCTGTCCATCGGACGACCCGAGGTCATGTCCTCGATCACACATTGGATGGCAGCAGCCTGATCGGCCGTTTCGTCAAAGCCAAAACCTTCTGCAAACAGGTCGTAATCACCAAGCGGGAGTTTGAAGGCAAAGCCTTCGCGCGCCGCGCGTTTGGCATAGAGGTCGAGTAGTTCTGCTGCCGTGTCGCGAACTTGTTGCGCTGCTTTTTTACGCGCTTTTTCCCATTGGCCAGAGCCTAGCAAGTGCAATGGTGCAGAGTCGGGGTCCGTGCCGCTGTAGCGTGCGATCACATGGAGCTGAGACACCGGTACGTAGAGCGTTGTCTTATTGCCATATTCGAGATAGAGGAACTCCATCTCGCCTTCGCCCATGTCCATGTTGACCAGGCCGTGGTAGCGACCGATGCCGTGCTGGGCATGGACGACCGGGTCGCCTTCGCGTAATTCGGATAGATCGCGGACCATTGCTTCGACGTTGCTTGCGCGCTCCTGGTCGCGTTTGCCGCGTCTGGCAGTGCCCCCATGTCCTGGATAGAGGTCGTTTTCTGTCAGGAAAATTAGTCCCTGTGCAGGGATCTCAAAACCGGTACCAAGCGAAGCTACGGTAATGGCGAATTTAGCATCGCTCTCAAGAAAAGTTGCAACGGATTCGGTTTGCGCGTCAGGCGCAATACCATGCTCGGCAAGCATTTGGACAATGGTTTCGCGCCGGCCATGCGAGTCTGCGCAGAGTACAACGCGCGTATCGATATTCGCGCGAGTAGAAGCAGAAGTTTTAGCGCGTACGATCGCATTTCTCGTATCGCGATCAAGGACCAGGCGTAACTTTTGCAGCGGGTCTTCGGCGCGGCGCGTGACACCCACCTCGGGCGCACTGGTGATGTCTGTGTGCGGTGTGTCAGCCGTCAAGGCAATGCGAGGGAATTTTTTAAGGTGCTCGAATAATGGCTCTGCTTGTAAAAACAAAGATGCAGGCGGTAGCACCGGGCGTTCACGGTCGCTTTTCAGGAACTGGTAACGGCTCGCAGTGTCCTGGGTAAAACGACGCATCGCGTCATCAATATCGCCAAGCGTGACCACCAGACTATCGGCAGGCAGATAGTCGAATAGTGTCGCGGTATGTTCAAAAAATAGCGGCAGATAATACTCAATCCCGGCGAAAGCAATACCGTGACCCATATCTTTATAAGGCAGTGCACGTGAGGGGTCGCCCTCGAAGACCTCGCGAAATTGGGCACGGAAATGATTGCGCGCCGGCTCATCCATCGGGAATTCGCGACCAGGCAAGAGTTGCACGGAACCGACCGGATACAAACTGCGTTGTGTATCAATATCAAAGGCACGGATCGATTCGATCTCGTCGTCAAACAAATCGATACGGTAGGGCACTACCGAGCCCATCGGGAATAAATCAATCAGGCTGCCACGGATACAAAATTCACCTGGCGCTGTGACCTGGGAGACGTGGGCGTAGTTGGCGAGCGTCAACTGGTTACGCAGCGCCTGCTCGTCGAGTTTGTCTTTTTGTTTAAAGGAAAATGTGTAGGCCGCTAAAAAGCTTGGAGGTGCGAGTCGGTATAAAGCGGTCGTGATCGGCACGGTCAAGATATCGACATCATTCTGACTCAGCGCGTGCAAGGTACGCAGCCGCTCGGAAATCAAATCCTGGTGAGGAGAAAAGCTGTCATAGGGGAGCGTTTCCCAGTCGGGCAAGGGGCGGACTTTGAGGGACGGCGCGAAAATCGGTATTTCTTCAGACAGTCGCTGCGCCTCGAGTGGTTCCGCCGTCAGAATAACGAGTGTTTTACCCGCGGCCTGCGCGATCTGGGCTAGCAGCCAGGCGTCACCCGAACCAGGTGGGCGGGGGTGTGCGAAACGTAAACCGGGTTTGAGCGCGGCTAACAGGGAAGAAACAGTAGTCAATGCAGCCGACATGGAGGGAAAACCACCTGAATAAAACACCAGTTGAATCGTTGATTATAAAATCACATACATATGAGCACATTTGATCCTATTTTTCGCATTGTTGCGCTGGTCCCTGCCGCTGGAATTGGTGCGCGTGCCTCAGGCGCTGCCTCGGACCTGACTCCTAAGCAATATCGCATGATTGCTGGCCAACCTATGCTAAAACGCGCCGTTCGGGCCTTACTGGCAGATCCGCGTGTTGAGCAGGTGCAGGTCATCACCGCGCCTCATGATCAGCTGGCTCAGGAACTCTTGTCGGATCTGCCGCGAACAATTGTCTGTGCGGTGGGCGGGGCTGAGCGCTCAGATACCGTTTTAAATGGTCTGGAGCAGGCTGGGTTGGCAGAAAATGACTGGGTCCTGGTGCACGATGCGGCCCGCCCTGGTTTGCCAAGAGAGGCGCTCTCGCGACTGATTGATGCCTGCCTCGAAAATGGTGTGGGAGGTCTGCTCGCGATGCCTGTCCCAGACACGATTAAATCTGCTGACCAAACGGGACGTGTCGCGCGCACCGTTGATCGGGCACATCTTTGGGCGGCACAAACGCCACAGATGTTCCGCGTCGGCCTGTTACTTGCTGCGTTACGTCAGGCAAAAAAAACTGGTCAAGCTTTAACCGACGAGGCCCAAGCCATGGAGTCGGCAGGGCATCAGCCTTTATTAATCCCAGGTTCTGGCCGTAATGCCAAAGTTACCTGGCCGGATGATTTTGAGTGGGTAGGGTCCTGGTTATGAGTCCATTTTCAATGCGGGTTGGACAGGGATTTGATGTGCACGCTCTGGTAGAAGGGCGCCCACTTATCATTGGCGGCGTGACAATTCCTCATACACATGGTCTGCTGGGGCATTCCGATGCCGATGTGTTGTTGCATGCGTTAACCGATGCATTGCTCGGGGCCGCTGGGCTGGGTGATATTGGCCGCCATTTCCCGGATACGGATCCCCAGTATCGCGGAGCCGATAGCCGAGTGTTATTACGCGAGGCTTATCAGCGTGTGCGTCATGCCGGCTGGGGCGTTGTCAATATCGACGCGACTATCCACGCGCAGGCGCCAAAGATCGGACCACATGTCAATACCATGATTGCGAATATCGCCGCGGATCTGCAAATTGATCCGGGCGCAATCAATATCAAAGCCAAGACCAACGAGGGCTTGGGACATTTGGGTCGTAAAGAAGGGATTGCCGCTAATGTGGTGAGCTTGCTTAGCAAGAGTAGTTGATTAATCCCATCTCATGATGGATTGCTTGGGAATTAAAAATTTTCAGTCGCGCAACTGATTTTGCCGGATTTGATGGCCCGCATAAAGGTCTCGTAATCAATCCTGTTTTGTTCGCAGTAGGCTGTAGAGAATTGAACGAGCGCGTCATCGAGTTGCTCACCTCTGCCGCAATAGCCTGCTAATAAAGCTGGATCCCCGGAACGTGCGTGCGCATTGGCAAGCGCCCAGCCAAACAGTTTGGCGTAATCGGGAAATTCATGGACTCCCACCCCATCCTCATCAATTGAAATGCCACCTTTCATGTCACGCAACTGACGAATATAAAAATCTAATTCTCGCGTTTTGCCATAACCGAGGAACAAGTCCGGTGCACCTTGAATGAGTCGTTGGCCGTGTACCACACGCGCACCATGACTGCGGAACTGTGCGTCGGAAAAGTAAGGCGCCAGGACGGATCGTTGGGCCTCTTTGGTTTGTAAAAACAAGGGATCGTTTTCGTTCAGACCCTCCATATAAAGCACCCAGCAGGCTGTGCCGACGCTACCCACGCCTACAACTTTGCGTGCATAGTCGATCACGCGGTAACGCATCAATAGATGTTTTCGATCAGGTAGTAAAGACTGCACGTAAGTATTAAAAAAATCATCCAGTAATTCTGTAACTTTATTACCCCTGCGTGTCAGAACAATATGCTCAAGCAACGGAGGTTGATCGATAATTTTGCGCCCGGTTGGTGTTGCCTCAGTGAGTTTTGCGATCACACCATGATTGGTGTTTTTTCGCGCTTTTATAATTTGTTTTTCAATGAAGAGTTTGCTTAAGGCAGTCACGTTATTGGATTTCGATAGCAAGGCCTTGTCATCGATATACGCGCGAGCCAGCTCGATGTAGGGCATGTGCGCGTACGTGAGCATGTGCTCTCTGTAGGCTGTTACCATCAGCCGAACAATCGACTCGCCATACTCCCTGTCTTGTCCGAGGTGCTCTGCAGCAATCATGGCGCTAGCAGTCAGGCGCTTAAGATCCCAGTCGAAATTGCCAGGCAGGGTTTCGTCAAAATCATTAATGCCGAATACAAGTTGCCGCTCAGTGGTTGAAAAGAAACCGAAATTGCTGACATGCATGTCGCCGCATAGCTGAACATTAATAGGAGCTGTCGCAAGTTTTGATAGGTCATGCGCCATAAAAGCCGCACCACCTCGAAAAAAGGCAAAAGGATTGACTGCCATGCGTGCATGACGGATGGGTACGTACTCTTGGATACGTGACTTTTCTTGAAGGCGCAATATATCGATAGGTGACTGGCGTCTTCTTTGTATTTTGAATTCAGCAAGCGAGGACCTGGGCGTTGTCAGACGGATGGCTTTTCCTTGCTCCAGGCGCTCGCGAACACCCACTGTTTTTAGAAAAATTGATTTCGATAGTTTCATTTTTTTTGATGTCTTATTCAGGCTAAGTTGCATCATAGCTTTGAAACACGAACGGATTAAAGCGCGGGGATCTTGATCTGCACAAGTAGCCCATTGTTTGGGCGTGATATCAAGCTAATGGTGCCTTGCGCCTGGTTGACGAGTCGCTCAGTAATCGCGAGTCCTAGTCCTGTTCCGATGCAGTCTGTACGTGCATGATTACCTCGCGAGAATGGGCGCATCAATGTTTCCGTTTCTTGTTCAGCGATCCCGGCGCCTGTGTCAGATATTTGAAGCAGGAGTGCCCGGTCTTGTCGTTCGAGCCGAACGAAAATTTCTGCAATTCCAGCTGAATTTCGTCCATAACGTTTCGCATTTTCAAACAAGTTAGTGAGTATGCGCTTGAGGCTAAAAGGGTCGATGCGTGCATGTAGATTCTTTGAAATGCAGGCTTGCAAGCTCGCGTCCTGAACGTTTAAGTGTTCTGTTTCGAGGTGAATGAGATGCGTCAGTTCTTGTGAGAGATTGATCATTGGAGCGACGCTCTGATGCGCTCCCTGAAAGGTTGCGCTTGAGGCGCGAGCATATTCAATCAGTTTGTTAATCGAGTGATCGACCTGTTCGAGATCCATATCGACCAAGCTACGGGTTGTCTCGGGTAGCGCGCTCATTTCTATTTCGAGTCGCATGCGAGTGAGAGGTGTGCGCAGATCATGTGAAAGCCCCGCGAGCATCATCTCGCGATCGCTTTCTGTTTGACGCAGGGTTTGGGCCATACGATTAAAACTCTTATTTACAAGGTGTATTTCACGCGCGCCATTTTCGGGCAAAGGCGCAGGAGTTTGTCCCGTAGCCAGGCTTTTAGCGAATCGTGCCAGTCTGGTGAGCGGACGATTGAAATAGCTTGCGCTGATCAACGCGCCAATCAGTGAGAGCAGTATCGCAGCCAATATCCAGCTGGCCCATTGGACAGGCGTCACCTCACTGATTTTCTGACGTTCAAAAGCCAGCCAGTACTGAGCCCCATTGTTTGTAAAACTCACCCAGAACGCGCCAAGCTGGTTCACCTCCCAGGCGATGATGGTCTCTGCGCCGAGAGATGTGAGCAGGTGTTGTTCGATCAGCCGCCAGTAATGTTCATCAGGCAAGGGAGTCCAAATATCGTCATTCGTGCGCACATGCACGTCGAGACTCTCGTGGCGCGACAGGTCTGCAAGCAGGCGAGACTGATTCTGGTCCTGGGCATAGCGCAGCGCTGTGCCGGTCAGGTTGACTGCACTGGCAATGCGTTGACTCATTTCATTCGCGCGTGAGGCGACCCCTGAGTGTAGGAACATCGCAAACCATAGGCCCAGACAACAGAGCATCAGGACGATTAGCAGCAAGAAATTACGTGCAAAAAGACCCAGTGAATAAGTTTTGAATATTTGCATGAATAACCGGTTCAATGATTGCGTGCGTAAGTGCTAGCGCCCGTTAGCGTCCGCCATCCGGCACAAACACATAACCCATGCCCCAGACGGTCTGGATGTATTTTGGTTTGGATGGATTGGTCTCGATCAGTTTGCGCAATCGTGAAATCTGCACGTCCAGACTACGGTCGTAGGCCTCATACTCTCTGCCGCGCGCGAGCTCCATGAGCTTGTCGCGAGACAGAGGGACTTTAGGGTGTCGGCCAAAAGCCTTCAGGACAGAAAACTCACCCGTGGTGATGGTGATTGGGAGGTCGTTGCGCTCTAGGGTGCGGGTCGCCATATTTAACACAAAGGGGCCAAAGGTAATGGATTCGTTTTCATGACTCGGCGCGCCAGGATGCTCCTCGATACTGCGACGGCGCAGAATGGCTTTGATCCTTGCGGCGAGTTCGCGTGGATTAAAAGGCTTGGAAAGATAATCATCCGCACCCATTTCGAGACCAATGATCCGGTCGATTTCTTCGGTTTTAGCCGTCAGCATGATGATAGGGGTGGTGTCATGGATGCTGCGCAAGCGCCGGCAGATCGACAAACCATCCTCGCCGGGTAGCATCAAATCCAGTACGAGCAGATCAAAATGCTCCCGCTGCATGATCTTATTCATGTCGCGGCCGTCCTGCGCACTGAGCGCGATATATCCTTGTTGGGTCAGATAACGGCGCAACAAATCACGAAGACGACGGTCATCGTCCACAATCAGGATTTTCCTTGAGATAGGATGTGTGGTGGTATGCATGTTCATGAGAAAAATGTAACAGTGCATCCCCAGATGAACGGACAAATGTCACAAACTTTTACATCTTTTCGGTCGAACGTGGGATCAAGTAACAAAACATTTCAGTATGGCGAGAGTTTCTCTGATGCGTGCTTGCAAAGGGGCAGCAATGAGTAACCCGCCAAGGTTCATTACAATCTAGCTATGACACTGATATTGGCACTAGAAACCTCGACCCCGATTTGCAGCATTGCTTTGCTTTCCGAGCAAGGCGGTGAGATTTCAATCATCCAAAAGCAAATTGAAGGTGTCTCTGGACACGCTCAAAGCGTGCTTCCTCTTGCCCATACCCTCCTGGACGAGCAGGGGCGAAGCAAAAACGAATTGTCCTGTGTCGCCTTTGGTAACGGACCTGGGGCCTTTACCGGGATTCGGGTTGCATGCGGCATTGCTCAAGGTATCGGGTTCGCATTGAATATTCCCCTGATTCCTGTCAGCGCACTGCATGCGCTGGCGGCGAATGCGGCGGCCCGACTGCCTGGGCGCCTGATCATCACTGCACTCGATGCAAGGATGGACGAGGTCTATCTGGCTGCTTTTTTGGCTGATCGGTCAGGTTCCCTTTCTTTAGTTCAGCAACCTGTATTGTTGGCCGCTGCCGATGCGCCTGCTTTTGTGACACAGCGTTTCCTTCTGTGGCAACGGGATGTTGAGCCCGGTTATATGCTCAACCACGCGATGCCTTGCCTGATAGGCGAGGGCTGGCGTCTGCCAGACGCGTTGGCAGGGTTACCTGCCGAGTGGCTGATCGATGATCTGACCGCTCTTCCCGATGCGCATTGGGTTGCGCATCTAGCCCTGTCGTGTTGGAACAATCAGCAAACCGTATTGCCCGAACACGCCGCACCTTTGTATCTGCGTGATAAGGTTGCTTTTACGACAGCTGAAAGAGCAGGCGGGCAGGGCGGTAATCCGCGCGCAGCGCCAGCCATCAATATGGCCTTGCTCCCTATGCGTCGCGCTGATTTGGCTGAAGTGCTGGAGCTCGAACGCTCTGTGCAGTCGCACCCCTGGACAGCCAAAAACTTTGAAGATGCGCTGGATGCGGGCTATGAGGCCTGGGTGTTGCGTGGTGATTCAGGTCTGGCAGGCTTTTGTCTGGCGATGGTCGCGCCAGATGTCATTCATATCCTGGTGTTAGCGGTAGCACCTAAACAACAACGCGGTGGACTAGGTCGAATATTGCTCAAGCAAGTCATCGATACCGCAAAGCAGCAAGGTCAGGAGGGCCTTCTTTTAGAAGTGCGCCCCTCTAATGCCAAAGCATTAGCCTTCTATCAGGCACAAGGATTTGTGCAAATTGGGTGCCGACGGGATTACTATCCTGCAGGAAAGGGCGCGCGCGAAGACGCCCTTGTCCTGAAAAAAACTTTTGAGCCCGCCTGACGCCGTGATTCCGCAGCCTAATTCCAATGCCATGCAGTTGTCTGCACTTCAGCTTGCCTGGATGCAGGAACTCGGCATCGATAAGCCCTGGATACCGGGCGCAAGTGCACCTGCGGTCGTAAA
>CAIPID010000500.1 GCA_903865015.1 uncultured beta proteobacterium
CTCAGCACCTTGTGTGAATGTCATCTCTAAAGAAGATTACGCAGCAGACGCAGAGCGGGCCGCACGCTTTCTCAATGGTGAGACCCAGGAGATCATGGGAGATATCGAGAAGCGCATGTTAGTCGCATCCGAGTCCCTCGAGTTTGAACAGGCGGCGTTGTTACGCGACCAGATGGGGGCACTCGCTAAAGTATTGCACCAGCAAACCATGGAGGATTCCGATAGTCGCGATACGGACATCATCGCTGTAGCGTCCGCAGGCGGACGGGTTTGTGTCAACCTGGCGATGGTCAGGGGCGGGCGGCATCTTGGTGATAGAGCGTTTTTTCCGACCCATACCGATGGTGATTCGCAGTCACAGGTGCTCGAGGTTTTTATTGCGCAGCATTACATTGATAGCCCGATGCCACCAGCGATTATTGGGTCACACGCTTTGCCCGATGAGGCACTCATTGATTTGCTGGCCGAATCACGCGGCATTCGTTCAAAATTTGTCAGCCGGCCTCAGGGTATTCGTCGTGCCTGGCTGGAGCAGGCGAGTCGTAATGCGGATATGGCGCTGGCCAACGCGTTGTCAGAATCTGGCGCACGCAGCGCCCGTACGCTGGCACTCGCCGAGGCCCTCGATCTTGATACCGATCCTCAGGTCCTCGAAGCGCTCCATATTGAGTGTTTTGACATCAGTCATACCGCAGGGGAGGCGACGCAGGCTTCTTGTGTGGTCTATGCACATCACGCGATGCAACCCTCGCTCTATCGTCGCTACAACATTGCCGGGATTACGCCGGGCGATGATTATGCTGCGATGCGTCAAGTGCTGACCCGTCGTTTTGGCAAAGTCGCTGATGGAGAGGCCTTGATGCCCGGACTGGTTCTGATCGATGGTGGTAAGGGGCAGGTTGAGATTGCCAGACAGGTGTTTGCCGAGCTTGGTCTGAGCATTGACGTACTGGTGGGCGTAGCTAAGGGCGAAAAGCGTAAAGTCGGACTCGAGACATTGATATTTGCCGACGAGCGCGAACCGCAGGCTCTCGGTCAGGAGTCGGCGGCGTTGATGCTGATTGCTCAGATTCGTGACGAGGCCCACCGTTTTGCTATTACCGGGATGCGGGCCAAGCGGGCCAAAGCACGCAATGTATCCAGACTTGAGGATATCGATGGGATTGGCGCCAAAAGACGACAGCGTTTACTGGCGCGTTTTGGCGGATTTTCCGGGGTGGCCAATGCCAGTATCGAAGATCTGGCTGGCGTAGATGGTATCTCCCCCGATTTGGCCGAAAAGATCTATTTTGCTTTGCGTTGAGCAAGTGCGTTAGCATACGGCTATGCCTTTTAATCTACCTATCTTTCTGACCTGGCTGCGTATCGCCATGATCCCGCTTGTCGTGGGGCTTTTTTACTTGCCAGAGTCCTGGATTAGTGTGCCTTGCCGCGATGCCTGGGCGGCTTGGGCATTTGTCATTGCCGCACTCACAGACTGGTTTGATGGTTGGCTGGCGCGACGCTGGAATCAGACCTCTTCATTCGGAGCCTTTCTTGATCCTGTCGCTGACAAGCTGATGGTCACAGCCGCATTGTTGGTTTTGCTCTTTCTGGGGCGAGTCGATGTCATGATCGCTTTTGTGATCATTGGTCGAGAAATCACCATTTCCGCATTGCGCGAGTGGATGGCCAAGATTGGTGCGAGTGCGAGTGTGGCGGTGCACTGGCTGGGTAAGTTTAAAACCGCCGCGCAGATGGTTGCAATCACCTGCCTGCTTTATCACAGTGATTTTATGGGAATTCCAGTCGCTTTGATTGGCCAGATTCTGATTCTGGTCGCAGCCATCCTGACCGTTTGGTCGATGTTGTATTACCTGCGTCGCGCCATGCCTGTGATTCGCGAAAAAGCCAGTTAAGTCTTTTTCGCCTGATCACGTTTTTATTGCCGGGCGCTGCGTAAGTTCGAGGGCTCGGGCATGCCAGGCGTTGCCCTCCAGGGATTGATATCCAGACCTCCGCGCCTGGTGTAGCGGGCAAATACCGATAACGACTTAGGATGACATCTTTGCATGATGTCTGCGAATATTCTCTCTACGCAGTTTTCGTGAAAACCATTGTGCATGCGGAATGAAACAATGTATTTCAACAGGCTTGCCTGATCGATCTCGCGGCCCGTGTATTGAATCTGTACACAGGCCCAGTCAGGTTGTTGCGTAACAGGACAATTTGATTTCAGCAGACGGGAAAATAAAGTCTGCGTTGTGTGTTCGGGACTGTCGCCGCTATGCGCCAGCAACTCGGCATTCGGCTCATAATGTTCAATTAAGACATCGAGCCCATCAATATTGATACCGTTAAATTCTGAAATTTTCTCGGATTCAAACAGATGTGCGTCAAGCATTTCAATCGAGACCGTTGAGCCCGCCGCTTGCGAGAGATCTTTTTGCAGGCAGACAAGCACATCCGTCTTTGAGTCAAACCGTGTCTGGTTAAAACCATTCAGATAAAGTTTGAATGATTTGGACTCGATAATGTTCGGGCTGAAGCAGGGGACTTTGACGCGTAGCAATGCGACTTGAGGCAAGCCTTTGCTGTTGAGCCACGACATTTCGTAGGCATTCCAGAGGTCCCAGCCATCGAAGGGCAGTGCATGCCCGCTTAAGCCTATTTCATGCCTTGCTCCTGCACGCGCGATCGGGAACAGTAATGCGGCATCATAAGCCTGAGGATAGCTAACGGACTGACCGAGGGGGAGATCTTGCGAATGATGGGACATGAGGTTTTACTTAGAGTTGTATGGCTAAGTTGAATGGCGAAGTTGAGTCGCGAAGTTGGATTGCAAACAGCTTGAGA
>CAIPID010000501.1 GCA_903865015.1 uncultured beta proteobacterium
ATCACGCAAATCGTCACGATCTACTGATGTAATGACCACATAATTCAATTTCAGTGCCGCAATGGTTTTTGCCAGATTGACAGGCTCATCGACATCGAGCGGATCGGGACGACCGTGACCCACGTCACAAAATGGGCAACGACGCGTGCACTTGTCACCCATGATCATAAATGTTGCCGTGCCCTTTCCGAAACATTCACCGATATTCGGGCAGGAGGCTTCTTCGCAAACGGTGTGCAAATTGTGTTCGCGCAAAATCTTTTTGATGTCGTAAAAACGTGAGCCGGCTGGTGCGGCTTTGACACGAATCCACTCAGGTTTTTTGAGGCGCTCAGCCGCGACCACTTTAATAGGGATGCGCGAAATCTTTGCCAGCGACTTTTGCTTTAAGGTCGCATCGTAAGGGGCTGGACTTGTGACTTCGATAGGTGTGGTCGACATGATTTCTCTGGGCGGATACGACAGAACTACATTTTACAGCGTCAGGGCGCAGCGCGTCGCGATCTGCTCAGCCAGGGTGTGTCCGACATCCTGCAGGCTCGCCTGCACGCCATAATCCGCCATACAAACTGTTTGTAAGCCTTGGTATCCGCAGGGATTTATGCCGTCAAAGGGCGTCAGAGCCATCTCCACATTCAAGGACATACCGTGGTACGTGCAGCCTTTGCGTACTTTGATACCGAGTGCGGCAATTTTGGCCAGGTCGGTTCCGCCGGGCACATAGACCCCTGGCGCACCAGGTTTGCGGCAGGCGTTTGTAATCCCGAATTCTGCGAGTGTCGCAATGGTCGACTCTTCGAGCTGGTTGACCATTTCTTTGATAAAAATCCCTGAGCGCTTGAGATCCATCAGCACATAGGCCATGACCTGCCCGGGACCGTGATAAGTGATCTGGCCACCGCGATCTGTTTTGACCATGGGAATATGACCTGCATTGAGCAAATGCTCTGGCTTGCCGGCCTGACCTTGTGTATACACGGGGAGGTGCTCGACCAGCCAGATTTCGTCAGCCGTGTCAGGCGTGCGATCAGCGGTGAATTGCTGCATCGCCCGCCAGACTGTCTGGTAGTCCGAGAGGCCTGGCCAGATGCGGATCATTGCTTAGAGACCTCTAGCAAGCGAAACATGCGCGACAGTCTGCCTTAAACGAAACACTACAAAACAATCTTCACCATATGGTGGGCATGCAAGGCTTTATACAGATCGTCGAGCTGCTTGCGCGATGTGGCATGGATGGTAAAGGTCAGCCCCATGTAATTGCCGCCTTTGCTTGGACGCATCTCGACGGTCGCAGGATCAAACTGAGGATCAAACTCACGCACCAGATCAGAGAGCACTTGGGCCAGATCAGGGGCTTGTTTGCCCATGACCTTGATCGGGAATTCGCATGGGTACTTGATCAGCGATTCGGATTCTGGAATGTCTTTCATGCCAGCGCCGCAATGCGCAAATCATAGGCCGCGCTCAATCGTTTGTAGACATCACCGGGTTTGCCGTTCGAGACAGGCTTGCCGTCGAGTTCAACGATCGGCTGGATTTCTTTCGTCGCGGACGATAACATCAGTTCATCGGCTGACTCGACTTCCGCGCGAGTGACGATGCGCAATTCGAAAGGAATACCAATCTCTTTGCAGAGCTCTTCGAGTAAACCGTAACGAATGCCTTCGAGCACAAGATTGTTTTTAAGCGGAGCAATGAGCGTGCCGCCTTTGACCACCCAGATATTGCATGAGGAGGCTTCGGTCAGGTTGCCGTCACGGAACTGGATGACCTCGTCCACACCGGCATTGACCGCTGCCTGTTTGGCCAACACATTACCCAGCAATGACACAGACTTGATATCACAATGGAGCCAGCGTTCATCAGCAATGCTAATGACGCGTATACCTTTCGTACGCACAGACTCTGACGGACGTGACATCGATGCCACCATGCCAAACACCGTGGGCGTGACTGTCGGAACTGGATAGGCATGATCGCGTTTAGCCACACCCCGCGTGATCTGCAGATACACCAAGCAGGTCGTCTCTGTTGAGCGCTCAATCAAATCCTGCACCAGTTTTTCCCATTGAGCAGTTGTAAAGGGTGACTGGATATCGAGCTTAGCCAGGCTACGTGCGAGACGTGTCAGGTGCTGCGCCATACGGAAAGGCTTGCGATGATAGACGGGGACAACTTCGTAAATCCCGTCTCCGAAAATAAAGCCACGGTCCAGAACAGAAATTTTCGCCTCGGACAGAGGACCAAATTCACCATTCAGATAGACAGTCGGATCGCCCGAAACACCTTGAATCAACATATTCTGAACCATTTTATTTCCAGACCTTATTCATCAATATTCATTTAACCGCACAGCGCGCTTAACGACCGTGCACTTAACTCATTAACAGTACCAAAATTATCGGAACCAGAGTTTGACCGTGTCCACTGTGCGCCCAAAGAAACCGGCACGCTCAACCGCATCAAGCACCTCAAGGGGCTCGGTACGCAAGAGTTTGTCATCCAGCATCAGTGTCAGTGTGCCGACCTTTTGACTTTGCGCCAGTGGCGCAAGCAACGGGTCTGGACGCTTAGCGATCGGCTTAACATCACCCGCCTTGCCGCGTGGCACCGTCACCCAGAGAGGCTCGATTACGCCAAGTTTTGCAAGCTCGGTTGTACCCTGCCATACTTTAGCTTCGACTACTGGATGACTCTTGTCAAACAGCTTGATGGTTTCAAAGTTCTGGAATGTCCAGTTCAAAAGCTTGAGGCTTTCTTCCGCACGAGTGGCCGAGCTATCCGACCCTACCAAAATAGTGATCACCCGGCGATCACCACGCTTAGCGGTCGCAACCAGGCAATAACCTGCCGCATCGGTATGACCTGTTTTCATACCATCCACAGAAGGATCCGCCCACAACAGACGATTACGGTTGGTCTGCTTGATCTTGTTGTAGGTGAACTCTTTGGTCGAGTAATAATAAAAATAATCAGGGTGGTCCACAATCATACGCCGCGCAAGCGTCGCCAGATCCCGCACGGTTGTGACGTGTTGCGGATCAGGCAATCCTGTCGCATTCATAAAGTTGGTATTGGTCATCCCCATGCGCTTGGCTTCTTCGTTCATCAGCGCAGCAAAGGAAGTTTCGTTACCTGATACGGCTTCAGCGATCGCGACCGAGGCATCATTACCAGACTGAATAATCACACCCTTCATCAACTCATCAACATTGACAGGCTTGCGTGGCTCGATAAACATACGCGAACCTTTGGTTTTCCAGGCTGCCTGCGAAACATTGACCTGCTGATCCATGGCGAGGCGTTTTTCATTGATCGCGTTAAATGCGACATACGCCGTCATGATTTTGGTGAGCGATGCCGGCTCGATTTTCATGTCCGCGTTTGACGAGGCGACAATCTGACCACTGGTCACATCCATCGTCATCCATGCACGCGCAGCAATCGCTGGGGCTGGAATTGTGCTCAGGAGTCCGACCTGAATGGGTTCGTTTGAGGGAGGCGTTGTTGCAGCCACTGCAGCGGGCGACGGTGCAGCAGCAGGGGTATCGGTTTTTGATGCATCAGCTTTTGGTTCTTCTTTTTTTGCAGCGTCTTTTTTACCCGTATCCTTTTTGGAAGAAGACGACTTTTCTGATTTGCTAGACGATGACTGCGCCTGTGCGGGCGCAATTGACGCGAATTGCGCCACGCCCAACACACACGCCAGGACAATACCAGCCCCCATTGAGCACAGCGACGCCTGTGAGGTCGTGCGTGCAATAGTTTTAAAACAATTCATCATGGGGAATATCCGAGTCAAGCCAATCAAGATTCCATTATAGGTAAAACAGCGCTTTCAGACGCGTTTGTACCAGCTGCCTGAGAACCAGCAATTTTCCATGGAAAAAGTGTCCGGCTTCGGGGACAACGACTACAGGCATACCTAGCGGACGGGCCCAGTCCATGACTTCAGAGAGTGGGACGACTTCGTCATTCTCACCATGGATGACCAAAGCATCCTCTGGGGCTTGTGAGTCGCCATGACGAAAGCGCATGGCAGCCGACCCCGCCAGAATCACAATGTCAGGCAGGCGTTTGGACTGCGCTTTCCATTGAGCGTAGAGTTGCACACCTATCGACGTACCGAAAGAGAATCCGCCCATGACCCAGGGTTTAGCGGCGATCTCCGGATAGCGCACGCGAAACTGCTCAACCAGCGCCGCCATATCGAGGAGCTCGCCCTTGCCGTGATCAAACGTACCCGCAGAGGCACCAATGCCACGAAAATTAGGGCGAATCGCTAATAAACCGTGCTGGACACACGCACGTGAAATAGTCGTCACAACTTTGTTGTCGCGGGTG
>CAIPID010000502.1 GCA_903865015.1 uncultured beta proteobacterium
AAAAAGCTTTATTTATTTCAGCATGTCTGCTATTCATCACTGGATGCAGTCAGCTCAACCCAAGTGTTGACGACATGTCTAAAAGCTATCAGACAGTCATTGAAAAATTTGAACGCAATAGTCTATTTTTAAATGTTGTGCGCTCTTCAAAAAATCTACCCTTAAGCTTTATGTCCATCCCAAGTATCACCGGAACGGGATCTGTTGGCGAAACAGTTGGCCTATCAGCCAATGTCGTGAGCGCAGTTCCCACCACACCAGCCGGTTTTCTATCGCCGACAACGGGTACGTATTACAGCCCTTCTCTGGGTGTCACGCTCAACCGCAGCTTTACTTTTACGCAGTCATCACTTGATAACGAAGTGTTTCAGCGATCGTTTATGTCGGATATACCCCTGGCGTCCGTCAATGTAATTTCGAATATGCCAGAAGAAAAACGGGAGCTCATTTATTCACTGATTTTTGATAAGCTCGTTTTAGTATCACCCGCGGGCGTAACAGAGAGCCTGGACAATAATCCTTTGGACCCAAGTTACCCTGAATTTCAAAAAAGACTCCATGAGCTCATGGAAATGGGGCTCTCGACCGAAATGCAGCAGCATTATGAGCCCGTCGGAACACTGATGACGCCTTCCCAGGTGAACGACACACTATTTAGATTTTTAGATGTTAAAGATGCAAAACGTCTCATAATGAGAGAGCAAAAGGATCCAGTCACGAAGAAAAGTGCTTATCAAATGTATCAAAAGACACAGAATGTGAGATTTTGTTTCGAGAAGACAGCACAAGCGATAAAAGTAAAGTCGATGTATGGCGCAGAATTATTCTGTCACGATCGGCTAGATACCAAGTCAGAGCCTCTAAAGGAGGTCGTCATTTCAGAGGGCAAAAATGAATATGAGCTTGGCATAACAATAAGATCAACAGCTAAGGTTTTTACGTACTTGGGGCATATTGTTACTGCACAGTCGAAAGAAAATCCAACGATACCAACACTTTGGTCAATGCCGACGGTTAAAGATGGGGTGCAAGTACCTGCAGAAAAAAACGTACCCATACTGGTTGTATCTAAAAATAAAGCGGTAGGTAAAGTTTTCGCTGAGATAGATTACGAAGGTGATACATACATCATTCCGGCAGAAAATGCGGGACACAGTACGCAAGTGATGAGTTTATTGAGGGCAATCGTCGCACTCAACAAAGTACCTGGGGCAATACCACAATCCCCGACGGTCCTGATTAAATAGATTTAATCAACCCCGACTTGGTTGACAAACTGATTACTTTTTTGATAAGCTGTCGGGCTCAGTCGAATTTTTATTCGTCTGGGATGGTTATTCATGATTTTAAAAGACCACGATAGCTCTGGGCTTATCGATGTGTCGGTTTTAACAAGCAATACCCGCTCTTTTACGGATTTCCGTTTGATGGTGGGTTTGCGCGAGCTGCCCAGGAACGGGAATGCTGCGAACGCGTGTAGACAACGCAAGTACCAGAGATAAAAGGGAATTAGAGGTTATGCCAACCATTAGCCAACTCGTGCGTAAACCGCGCGAAGTCAGCGTTTCTAAGAGCAAGAGCCCAGCGCTCGAAAACTGCCCTCAGCGACGCGGTGTGTGCACACGTGTGTACACCACCACTCCAAAAAAGCCAAACTCAGCTCTGCGTAAAGTCGCCAAAGTGCGTCTGACAAACGGTTTTGAGATCATTTCTTACATCGGCGGCGAAGGCCACAACCTGCAAGAACACTCAGTTGTGCTCGTGCGTGGTGGCCGTGTAAAAGATTTGCCAGGTGTGCGTTATCACATCGTGCGTGGATCACTTGACTTGCAAGGCGTGAAAGATCGCAAGCAGTCGCGCTCCAAGTACGGCGCAAAGCGTCCTAAGCAAGCTAAGTAATTAGCAGCTGCTTTGCCAGGTGTAAGACCAGTAAAAGTTATAAGTAGTCACAGCATTAGCTGTGCCGTGCAGCCGAAACATGAAATGTGTTTAGGCAACGTAAGTGGTCTATCAGATGGTAGGCCGTGACTGCAGGTTAACTGCGGTTCAACTGAAATGACACAAAGGAATTAATATGCCCCGTCGTCGCGAAGTACCCAAACGTGACATTCTGCCCGATCCAAAGTTCGGCAGTGTCGAGCTCGCTAAATTCATGAACGTTGTGATGCTATCCGGTAAAAAAGCCGTAGCAGAGCGCATTGTCTACGGTGCGCTCACCCAGGTTCAGACTAAGACAGGCAAAGAGCCTATCGAAGTATTCAACCTCGCAATCAACAACATCAAGCCAATCGTCGAAGTGAAAAGCCGTCGAGTCGGTGGTGCTAACTATCAGGTGCCAGTCGAAGTGCGTCCGGTCCGTCGTTTGGCCTTGGCAATGCGCTGGTTGCGCGAAGCCGCTAAAAAGCGCGGTGAAAAATCAATGGACTTGCGTCTTGCCGGTGAGCTGCTTGATGCAGCAGAAGGCCGCGGCGCAGCCATGAAAAAACGTGATGACACGCA
>CAIPID010000503.1 GCA_903865015.1 uncultured beta proteobacterium
CATCGAGTACGGATACACGTACGTTACCGTGATGTTTACGACGCACGATCAGACGATGTTTTTCGGTGCCTGCGTGATATTCGCCCGTCACCTCAACCTGGTTAGGAAACAAAGGATCTTGCAGCGCGGCATGCAGACGCGCCGCAGACGTCTGCGTCTGCTCCATGTCCGAGAGCTCGAGTGTCACACCACCGACGATTGCCGACAGAGTCAGCTCATCCATAAAACGGGAGAGTCGTGCAATCACGCCATCCGCCATCAGGTACTGATTAGCGAGCTCTGTCAATGCCGAACCCCCAATTGCCGTTGCGCCTTCGCTCGGCACAAGCTGCGCGTCGCGCAGAGCCAATTGCAACATATAGGTGGACTCTTCGGCTTCGTCCTTCAGATAACGCTCATCCTTGCCAGCCTTCACTTTGTAGAGTGGTGGCTGGGCAATATAGATGTAACCGCGTTGCACCAGCTCTGGCATCTGACGATAAAGCAAAGTCAGCAAAAGTGTGCGAATGTGCGCGCCGTCCACGTCAGCATCGGTCATGATGATGATCCGGTGGTAACGAAGTTTTTCAACGTTGAAATCCGGTCCGATACTTGTTCCAAGCGCCGTGATCAACGTGGTGATCTGCTCACTCGAAATCAGTTTATCAAAACGCGCTTTTTCAACGTTCAGCACCTTACCGCGTAACGGCAGGATAGCCTGAAACTTACGATCACGACCCTGCTTAGCGGATCCACCCGCAGAGTCTCCCTCGACAATGTAGAGTTCGCACAAGGCGGGATCTTTTTCCTGACAATCGGCAAGCTTACCTGGCAAGCCGGCACCCTCGAGCACACTCTTGCGACGCGTCATTTCACGCGCTTTACGCGCGGCTTCACGTGCACGTGCAGCCTCGACAACCTTAGAACACAAGGCTTTCGCATCGATCGGGTTTTCAAGCAGCCAGGTTTCAAGCGTACGTGCAACCGCATCCTCAACAGCAGGACGCACTTCGCTCGATACGAGTTTATCTTTCGTCTGGCTACTGAATTTAGGCTCAGGCACCTTGACAGACAGCACGCAGGTCAATCCTTCGCGCATATCGTCGCCAGTCGTCTCGACTTTGGCGCGTTTAGCCAACTCGTTTTCGTTAATGTACTTATTGATCACGCGCGTCATCGCCGCACGTAAACCGGTCATGTGTGTACCGCCATCACGCTGCGGAATATTATTGGTAAAGCAAAGCACCTGCTCGCTATACCCGTCATTCCATTGCATCGCGACATCGACACCCACCAGCGTGCCACCTGCGCTTGATTCTGCGCTCACGGAAAACACGTTTGGATGCAACACCGTTTTTTGACGATTAATGTACTCAACAAAACCCTTCACGCCGCCTGAATACGCAAAGTTTTCTTCTTTGCCCTGACGCTGATCGATCAGACGAATTTTGACGCCATTGTTCAGGAAAGAAAGCTCGCGCAATCGCTTGGAAAGAATTTCGTAGTGATATTCGACATTATTAAAAATATCGGTATCGGCAAGAAAGTGGACTTCTGTTCCACGCAACTCTGTTTTGCCCGTCACCGCCAAAGGAGCCATACGCTCACCTTTGCGGAATTCCATTTGATGTACTTGTCCGTTACGACGAATGGTCAGTTTCAACCACGACGACAAGGCGTTAACGCAAGACACGCCCACACCGTGCAATCCACCAGAAACCTTGTAGGAGTTCTGGTCGAATTTTCCACCGGCGTGGAGTTCGGTCAATACGATTTCCGCGGCGCTTCGTGAGAACTCATCATCCCGATGAATGTCAGTCGGAATACCCCGGCCGTTATCCGTGACGGAGATGGAGTTATCGGTATGAATCGTAACAACGATGTCATCGCAATGTCCGGCAAGGGATTCGTCGATCGCGTTATCTACGACCTCAAACACCATGTGGTGTAAGCCGGTACCGTCGGACGTATCGCCGATGTACATGCCTGGACGCTTACGCACCGCCTCCAGGCCTTTGAGCATCTTGATCGAATCCGCACCATAGGCATCGAGATCTTCGGTAATGGGAGTATTTTCAGACATGTCTAGATCCGCATGGGCATGACAACGTACTTGAAGGCATCGTCGTCAGGCAAAGTAAGAAGGGCTGAAGCGTTCGCATCGGGCATGATTGACCAGCGAATCGTTTCAGCTTTGACGTTGGCCAGAAAGTCCAGCAGGTAGCTGACGTTGAAACCAACGTCTAGAGCCTCGTGGCTGTAATCGATATCGATCTCTTCCTGCGCCTCTTCTTGCTCGGCGTTAGTGGACGAAATCTTCAGGAGGTTTTGACCCAACTGCAAACGCACGCTACGGAATTTATCTGTCGTCAGAATCGCGGCTCGCTGCAAACTGCCCTGCAGAATTTCACGAGAGACATCAAAACTACGCGTGTAGTTGGTTGGAATTACACGGTTGAAATCAGGGAATTTACCTTCAACCAGTTTTGATACGAGTTCGACATGGCCAAACGAAAAGCGGATCTGGCCCGCAGCGACTTCAATCGTGACAGGATCTTCGCTGTCGTCGAGCAGTCGCTGCATTTCGAGCACAGTCTTACGCGGCACGATCACTTCGTGACGCGCAGTAATGCCATCTGCGGGTGTCGAGCTGTGGGCAAGGCGATGCCCGTCTGTTGCGACTGCACGCAGCAGGCCTGGCTCAAACACCATCAGCATACCGTTGAGGTAATAGCGAATATCTTGTTGTGCCATGGCGAAGTGCGCCATATTGAACAGGTGCTTCAGCGTTTTGCGCGGGAGCGTCAACGACACATCCCACCGCTCAGGCTGCGTCATTGTCGGAAACTCGGTCGCCGCCAGCGTCTGCAAACTGAAACGGCTCTTGCCAGACTGCACAGCAAGTTTGCCGCTCGCGGTGGATAAACGCACATCACCGGTATCAGGCAAGGCTCGCAAAATATCGAGCAGCTTACGTGCGGCAACGGTTAATGATTCTGTTTCTTCGCCTACGCCGAAATCTGCGTGGGTAGTGATTTGAACTTCGAGATCAGTGGCGATGAAAGAAACTCTGCCGGCCTCTTTACGCAACAAAATGTTGGCAAGAATTGGCAGCGTATGACGTCTTTCTACAATACCAGCGACCGTAGATAACGGCTTGAGCAAAGCATCGCGTGGGGTCTGTACAAGTTGCATGGATTATCCCTTTAAAGTTTGTTCGAGTACATGCAGCGTATGGTTGAGATCTGTCTGTTTGGCGCGCAAATCCGAAATTTTTCGCACCGCGTGCAGCACCGTGGTGTGATCACGGCCGCCAAACAGGTCACCAATTTCTGGCAAGCTTTTTTGCGTCAGTTCTTTCGCCAGATACATCGCAACCTGACGCGGCATAGCGATATTGGCAGGTCGACGTTTGGAATACATGTCAGCGACCTTGATTTTGTAATAGTCCGACACTGTCTTCTGAATGTTTTCGACAGTGATCTGACCATTTGATACCGACAACAAATCTTTTAATGCGTCTTTACATATTTCAACATTAACTACATCGCGGCCATGAAAGCGGGCGTACGCGAGGACTTTTCTTAATGCGCCCTCAAGCTCTCTTACGTTGCTGCGCAAATGCTTGGCGATAAAGAATGCCACCTCTTCGGGCATTGGAAGGCCTTCCTGCTCAGCCTTACGCAACAGAATCGCTACACGCATCTCAAGCTCGGGCGGCTCAATAGCAACCGTGAGTCCCGAATCAAACCGTGAAATCAGTCGACTATCTATCCCAGCGAGCTCTTTTGGGTAGGTATCGCTGGTAATAATGATTTGCTTGCGTTGGGCAACCATTGCCTCAAATGCGTAAAAGAATTCTTCCTGAGTACGGCTCTTACCGCTGAAAAACTGAATATCGTCAATCAGCAATAAATCCAGCGAGTGGTAATAACGCTTGAATTCATCGAATGCTTTTCGCTGATAGGCCTTGACCACGTCTGACACGTACTGATCCGCATGCACATAACGCACGCGCACGGCGGAACCATTACTGTTGCCTGCCGCGACCATTGCATTACCAATCGCATGAATCAAATGGGTTTTACCTAGACCAACCCCGCCATATAGAAACAGTGGGTTATATGAGATGCCGGGATTCTCCGCGACCTGCAAGGCTGCCGCCCGCGCGAGTTGGTTGGCCTTGCCTGTTACAAAATTCTCGAACGTTAATTCTGTATTCAGTCGTGAGCGCTCATCTACCGCGCTGACATTTGAAGCAACCACCTGTTGTTGTTTTTTTTGTGGTGACTCGCCCGATACAACATCAGAATCACTTTGAAAATCTTGCACAAGACTTGCTACCTGCACGGCACCTGCTGTGCTGAGCGTCTGCGTATTTTTTGCCGCTCTCGCGCTGGTTGTTGAGGCTGGCAATTCAAACTGCACCTGCACGGTTTTTTTAAACCACTGCGACGCGATATTTTCTATCTGTGATGAAAAGTTTTTACGGACCCAATCAAGCTTGAATCTGTTTGGCGCGGACAGGCGCAATACTGCCTGTGATTCATCATAGGCAAGAGGTATCAGCGGACGTATCCATGCGCTGATTTGCTGGGGGGGAAACTCCTGCTCCAGTTGACTGATGCAGGACTGCCAAAACTCGTTCATGTGACTCGCTAAGTAAACCCTGATTCTACCCTGTTGCAGGTGAAGTTATCCACAGGCAAAATCTGGGGTCATCCCTAGCTGCAAATCTAACCATTTGACTAATTTCAGTATTTTTGATGAAATGGAGGGCTTTTCCGAATATTCACTTTTCGGAATTCCCTAAATTTAAACTTTTATTCGCTCTTTGTTGGGCCATTCATCATGAAACGTACCTACCAGCCTTCCGTTACCCGCCGTAAACGCACACATGGCTTTCGCGTCCGTATGAAAACCCGTGGTGGCCGCGCTGTTATCAACGCTCGCCGTGCCAAGGGCCGTAAGCGTTTGGCCGTCTAATACGTCTGGTTGGGTATTTGAGGTCAATCGCCTCACTACCAACTTTGCCGTTATGTCACGCGCCACGTTTCCAGCGGCGGCGCGCATGCACCGCCCCACTGAATTTGCTGCTGCCTTATCGGGCAAGCGCATTGCCCGTGGGGCGTATTTCATCGTAACTGCTAATCCTGCAAGCGTTTCGGCTTCTGCAAGTTCTATGAACATATCAGGCGTAGAACCGCAGCAAAGCGCTTCGGACGAAGCCATCTCAGAACGTCCTATCGCCCGCTTAGGTCTGATTATGGCTAAACGTCTGGCGCACCATGCCTCCACCCGCAACGCACTCAAGCGTGTAGTACGTGAGGCTTTCCGCGCGCAACGTTTTCAGTTACCCGCTGCGGATTACGTAGTTCGACTGCACAAACGGATTCAGGATATATCCCTGACACAATTAAAACTTGCGGCGCGTCTCGAAGCAGATGCACATTTCTCGCGGGTTCGATCATGAGCGTTTCAGTTCTCAAGACGCTTCTAATCGCTCCTATTCGGGCGTACAAATTTTTTCTTAGCCCTTGGTTAGGACAATCCTGCAAATTTACACCCACATGTTCTTCTTACGCGATCCAAGCCATAGAGACGCTTGGACCAGCGCGAGGAATATGGCTCAGCGCAAAAAGAATTGGACGTTGTAACCCCTGGTGTCAGGGTGGACATGACCCAGTTCCTAATAATGAGTCACCTAAAAGCAAAAATCAGCCACGATCGACCCGCTGTCACACCGATTAACGCTAAACTGCGAGCCTTCACCGGATCTCGGTATTTGTACTTATTCACCGGTTAGTTATTTTTTATTTATTAGGCAAGAATGGATATCCGACGCACCGTACTGTTGATGATTTTCTCGTTTTCATTGCTCATGCTCTGGAATAATTGGCAGATTCATCAAGGCAAAGCACCCTTATTTGGTGCCCCTCCTGCTGCAACAGCATCAAACAGCTCGAACGAAACGCCTGCAACGACAAATGCAGGTGTTCCTGCTGCAAGCACCTCTCCCGGTGCAACGCCAACGGCGAACGCTGTCGTACCTGGTTTGGCAACAGTTGTGCCTGCCCAGACAGAAACTGTCACCATTAAAACCGACGTGTTGCAGCTTACCTTTGACCTGCAAGGTGCTCAGCTTGTACGTGCCGACCTGCTTGCTTTTCCGACAACCGATGACAAAGATGTGCCTTTCGTCCTGCTTGAACGCGGAGCAGGTCGCACGTATGTTGTTCAATCCGGCTTGACCGGCGCTCCTGCCGGCACTCAATACCCGACGCACCTGTCATCATTCTCGATGATCAGTGAAACAAAAGAAATTTCAGGCGATACGCTTGTTGTTAAATTTGCTGCTGAATCTGCCGGTGTTCGTCTGATCAAAACCTTTACCCTGCATCGTGGTCAGTATGTGATTGATGTTACGCATCAGATTGAGAACACGACGGCTGACGCGGTGACACCTTCTGTTTATTTACAAATTACACGTGATGGTGTGGATCCTAACCAAAGCTCAGCACCTAGGTTTCTTAGCGGCCCTGCTAACTTTCTCGGCGCAGCGGTTTACTCTGAGCAAGACAAATTTCAAAAGGTCACATTTACTGACATCGATAAGCACAAAGCCACCTATATCAAGCAGGCCGATAACGGTTGGTTTGGCATGATTCAACATTATTTCGTGACTGCATGGGTACCGCCCCAGGGTAAAGCGCGCAGTTACGAAATGACGGAACTCGAAAAAAATCTGTACGCAATCCGCAGCATTGAGCCAGTCGGTGCAATTGCCGGAAATACCAGTCAGACCATTAATGCCAAACTCTGGGTCGGTCCTCAGGATCAGTCCGAGCTCGAAAAAGTTGCACCTGGCCTCGATCTGGTTGTTGATTATGGTTTGCTCGCCATTATTGCTAAACCAGTATTCTCATTAATGACCTGGTTGTATACCTTGCTTGGCAATTGGGGCTGGACCATCATTGCCCTGACCTGCTTGATCAAAGCAGCGTTTTACCCTCTGTCAGCTGCGAGCTATCGCTCAATGGCAAAGATGAAACAAGTTGCGCCGCGTCTAGCTATTCTTAAAGAAAAATTCGGTGACGACCGTCAAAAGTTGAACGCAGCGATGATGGAGATGTATCGCACCGAAAAGATTAATCCGCTTGGTGGTTGTTTACCAATCGTGATTCAGATCCCAGTGTTTATCTCCCTCTACTATGTTCTAGGCTCAAGCGTAGAACTGCGCGGTGCTCCCTGGATTTTGTGGGTACATGATCTAGCTGTGCGAGATCCTTATTTCATCTTGCCAGCGATCATGATGGGCACAATGTTTCTGCAAATGAAACTTAACCCCACCCCACCAGATCCAATGCAAGCAAAAGTCATGATGTTCATGCCTTTAGTCTTTGGTGGCATGATGTTCTTCTTTCCATCAGGTCTTGTGTTGTACTGGTGCGTCAACAACATCTTATCAATTTCGCAGCAAGCCTATATCACGCGCAAAATGTCGAATATTGCTGCGACACCGCACCGTTAATTCATACGCATGATGACCAAAAAATTAACCGATCCTATTGTGGCAATTGCTACCGCCCCAGGTAGGGGTGGGATCGGTGTAGTGCGCGTTTCGGGCCCCGATCTGGGGCCTTTTATTTTTTCGTTGTTAGGTAAAAATTTATTGCCACGGCATGCTACTTACCTGAATTTTCTTGACCAAGATAAACAACCGATTGATCAAGGCATTGCTATTTTTTTTAAACATCCACATTCCTATACGGGTGAGGATGTTTTAGAGTTGCAAGGTCATGGCGGCCCAGCCGTATTGCAGCAACTTTTAAAACGCTGCTTGTTTGTTGGTCAGGATTTCAGGCTACGGCTTGCATCGCCTGGTGAATTTACCGAACGTGCATACTTGAATGACAAAATCGATTTGGCACAGGCTGAGGCGGTTGCAGACCTAATTGATGCTACGTCTGAAGCCGCTGCACGAGCAGCTGTCTCGTCGCTTTCTGGTGAGTTTTCGCGCCGTATTAATACGCTCTCAGCTTCCATCATTCAATTAAGAATGCTTGTCGAAGCCACACTGGACTTTCCTGAAGAAGAAATCGAGTTTCTCGAAAAATATCAGGCAAGGCAAAAACTCTCCGCCATGCAAATTGACCTTGATGAAATCATCGCGCTATCTCGACAGGGTATGCTGTTGCGAGAAGGCCTGCATGTTGTGCTCGCGGGCGTTCCTAATGTCGGTAAATCGAGTTTGCTTAATGCGCTGGCTGGACAAGATCTAGCGATTGTCACAGAGATTGCAGGTACGACCCGCGACAAAGTTTCTCAAGTGATCCATTTACAAGGTGTACCGATCACGATTATCGATACCGCAGGTTTAAGAGATACAACAGATACCATTGAGTCCATCGGCATTAGTCGTAGCTGGAATGAAATCTCACGTGCGGATGTTGTATTGCATTTGATGGATGCGACGCAACCTCTTTCAGATTTGGATGAAAAAATTGAAAGTAAACGCGCTCGACAAAGCGTCGTATTGAAAGTTTTCAATAAACAAGATCTCTTACCTGATACAGCCATAATTGCAGATCAAGCGATTTATATTTCAGCCAAGACTGGTGCGGGTCTTCAGGATCTTCAAGCAAAACTGTTAGATATTGCTGGTTGGAATCCCGGACAAGAATCACCCTGGCTCGCCAGACAACGTCATATTGATGCTTTAGAGCAGTCGCGTATGCATTTATTACTCGCGCAAGAACATGCCTCTGAAAATGATCGTGTACTTGATTTATTTGCCGAAGAGCTCAGACTTGCTCACGATAGACTAGGAAATATCACTGGAAAAATGACACCTGATGATTTACTGGGTGAAATTTTTTCCAGTTTCTGTATTGGAAAATAATTTTATTATTACTTGATGGTATGTCCGCCATCAATCGGCAATACCGCACCTGTTATATCTTGCCCAGCCTCAGAGCACAAAAATACAACAAATCCAGCAACACTCTTAGCCGAGACAAAGCGTCCAGTTGGATGCCTAGTGGATATATAGTTTTTTTGTGCTTGTTCCTCAGCTATTCCCTCTGCTTGGGCAATTCCCGCTATTTTGTCCAAAATAGGTTTTGTTGGTACCGTACCTGGACATAGTGCGTTACAGGTAATCCCCGATTTTGCGCAATCCATCGCAACACTGCGAGATAAACCAATCAATGCAGTTTTAGTGGTGATATAAGAAATACGATTTTCTGAGGCCGTCAGACCGAATACAGAAGACATATTGATAATACGTCCCCAACCGCTTCTTCGCATCGCTGGCACCGTCAGCCTGATGGTATGAAAGGCCGCAGACAAATTAACCGCTATAGCGTCATCCCAGCTCTCTGTGGGCAATTCATCAACCAGACCGACACTTCTGATCACGGCGTTATTCACGACAATATCCACTTGTCCAAAAGCCTGACAAGCCTCACTCACCATCTCCTCAATTTGATCGACATGTTTCAGGTTCGCATGACTGATCAGTACACCTATTTTGTACTGTTGCTCTAATTCCATTTTTGCATCTGCAGCTACTTGATGTGATTCAAGTCCATGCAAGATAACATTTGCACCCGATTGGGCAAGGCCTCGTGCAATTTCAAAACCGAGTCCTGCCATCGACCCCGTCACTAAAGCTGTCTTACCTTTTAACATGTCAATTCCAAGTTTTTCTTAATTATTGTGTTGTTTTATTGTGCTCGTTACAAAATTCTATAAAAATATTTACCTGTGGATAACTAGGGCAAAGCGATTGTGAATAAGTTGTGCAGTTTTGACGAACAAGTCTGACTTATTTGATGAGTTTAAAAACTATCCAACTTGATCCCCATTTCCAAACAGACATTACCCACAAGAATTTTATTTCGTAAG
>CAIPID010000504.1 GCA_903865015.1 uncultured beta proteobacterium
CCCTCACGTGCGAGCTGCTGGGCGCAGGCAAGACCAAGTCCTTTACTCGATGCGCACACAATCGCGCGACGTCCTTTAATTCCTAAATCCATTGTTGCCTCCTCGTTGTTATAGCTTGCTTATAAAGTTAAGCGATCTTTGTTTGGAAAAACTGTTTAATGGGTTTGCGTTTACGTTGCGATGCCTGCCAAATATCGTAATCGTTTTGTAATCCTAACCAAAATAATGGTGACGTTTGCAGTGCTTCACTCAAGCGCAAGGACATTTCAGCCGAGATACCCGCGGCACCATTCAATATTCTTGAAAGTGCGGTTCGCGTTACACCTAAATTCTTTGCCGCTTCTGTAACAGTTAAGTCGTTTAAATACTCACGCAATACCAATCCCGGGTGAGGAGGGTTATGCATTTTTAAGATAGCCATATTTAGTGATAATCCTGATAATCAACCATGACCGCGTTCATTTCTTTGAACGCAAATGTCAGCCGCCAATTTGAACTGACGCTTAATGACCAATGTGCTTGCACATCTTGACCCGCTGGGTTATGTCCCGTCAACGAATGTAATTTCCACGCAGATACATTTAGGTCTAAAGCTTTTTGTGCCCTATTTAAAGCAAATAACTGCAAACGTAGCTTACCTGCATGATGTGGCTGTATTCCCGCGACAGTTCCTGTTTCAAAAAACTGTCGCAAACCTTTATGTCGAAAACTTTTAATCATAAAACTCCGTGTAGTGTATAGCATCAGTACACACTTTGAAAAGTGAAAAAAATGCCCGGCAGATACTCAAATCTACCGGGCGTTCAACTCTTCAAACAGATTTAAAACGGAATATCGTCATCCATGTCAGCGAGATTCGCGCCACCCGCAGCAGGTGCAGCAGGGCGCTGAGCCTGAGGCGCGCGTGCTGGAGCCGAGGCGCGTGGTGCGCCCTGGCTCTCGCCACCTCCCATACCACCACCCATGCCGCCGTCGCCACCATCACGACCGCCAAGCATCTGCATCTGATCAGCCACAACCTCTGTGGTGTACTGATCAACGCCTTCTTTGTTTTGCCATTTGCGGGTTTTCAGACGACCCTCAACGTAGACAGGGCGGCCTTTTTTAAGGTACTCGCCAGCGATCTCAGCCAGGCGGTTGTAAAACACCACGCGGTGCCATTCTGTTTCTTCGCGTCGCTCGCCTGAGGTTTTGTCTTTCCAGTTGCTCGTCGTTGCGATCGACACGTTGCAGATGGCTGCGCCATCAGGGCTGTAACGCACCTCAGGATCACGTCCAAGATTGCCAACCAGAATTACTTTATTGACCGATGCCATGCCGATCTCCGTATGTAGTAACTACTTTATTCATAAAAGGTCCGACTACCGAACCCACGAGGCGTCATCATTGTCCAGTTTACCAATCGACGCCAGACGCAAAACTACGCAATGCAGACAGTTTACGGCAGGTTTTGCACGGTGTCCCAATCTGCGCGTTGAAACCATTCGGTCAGAAAATCTAAAAATGTCCTGACCCGCACAGGCAGGTTCTTGCGGCTGGGAAATACCGCGTAAATATCGACTCCCACTGGTTTGTATTCAGGCAAAACAGTCTGCAAGCGCCCGGCCATCAGATCTTGTTTAACCATATAGGTGGGATGCATGGAAATTCCTTGCCCGAGCAAGGCCGCGTGACGCAATGGCTCGCCGTAATTGGCTCGGATCGTGCCCCGCACCCGCACGCTCGCCTTGCCCGTTGCGCCGGTAAACGTCCAGATATTGGTGGGCGATTTGAGCGCATGCACCATGCAGTCGTGTTCAGCCAGCTCTGCGATGAACGTCGGATGTCCGCGCTGGGCGAGATAGGCAGGCGCAGCCACGAGCAATTGGGGCACAACGGCCAGCCTTGAAGCAACCAAGGTAGTGTCTTTGAGTGTGGAAGCAATCCTGACAGACATATCGAGTCCCTCAGCCACCAGGTCGCTGCGCCCATCATCCAGATACAACACCACCTGAATATCTGGGTGCGCCTTGGAAAACGCCGAAATGATGGGCACCAGATGAAACGCGCCAAATGAGGGGGGCGCGCCCAGCCGCAACGTACCCTTGGGTTCTTTAACAGAGAGCCGTACCGCGGCATCCATGCCCTCGACGCGATCGAGTAGCTCACGGCCGTTTTCAAGCAAGGATAGGCCGGATTCCGTCAAGCTGACGCTTTTAGTGGTGCGGGTCAGTAGCTGCACGCCCATGGTCTGCTCGAGCCAGGCAACGTGCTTGGTCACATTGCCACGAGCCATACCCAGGGACTGTGCGGCTTTAGAGAAGCTCAGGCCTTGTGCAACCTCTATAAAAACCTCAATGGCGCGTAATTTATCCATCTCGGTTGACCTTTACATAGCGCATCATTATTTATCCACAGCTCGTATTCATCTGACTTATCCACAGGCTTTTCAGCCGTAATGAACACCTTATCCACAGTTAAGCAAAATAGTTATCCACAGCTTAGTCGATTGACTTAGATCATCGCATTACAGGACCACTGTTCTCATATTGAGAACAATAATTTCACGTTTTGATTCTATTCTAAATAGGTAGAACCCGATAGACTGCATCATCTTTTGAAAACACTGCAAGTAAGGACTCGATCATGATCAACGTGACCCCTAGTGGCCAGGGTTTAGGCGCCAAGGTAGAAAACCTGGATCTTTCGCAGCCACTGACTCAAGAAAACTACAAAAAGGTCGAAGGTCTGCTCGGACAATACGGCGTGCTTTGTTTCCCAAAACAAAATCTGACCGCTCTGCAACTAAGAGATTTCAGCAGCAAATTTGGCACGCTTGAAATCAATGTGGCCAATGTGTACCAAGAGCCAGGGCTGCCCGATGTGATGATCCTGTCGAATAAGCGTGTCGATGGCAAGCCGATTGGTTTAGGTGATGCAGGCCAGGACTGGCACACAGATATGTCCTATAGCAAGATGATTGCGTTTACCAATGTGCTCTATGGCATTGAAATCCCGCATCGCAATGGTCAGCCACTGGGCAACACTGAGTTTTCAAATATGCGTGCGGCCTATCTGGCTCTGCCAGAGGAGCTCAAGCAAAAGCTCGAAGGCAAAACCATCCTGCATGATTTCAATAAATTTTGGGAAAACATGCGCAAGCAGCCTGGCAGCACACGTGCGCCATTGACTGAAGCGCAACGTAAAGCCAAGCCGCCTGTGTCTCATCCTGTATTTCTAACGCACCCGATCACTGGCGAAAAAGTCCTGTACGCCAATCCTGGCTACTCGATTCAGATCAACGAGCTACCCAAAGAGGAAAGCGACGAGATCCTGAATTTTTTGTTTGAACATCAGTTGCAACCGCAATTCAGATACCGTCATATGTGGACAGAGGGCGATGTGCTGATGTGGGACAACATGGGCACCATCCATAATGCGGTCGCAGACTACACGGCTGATGAGCCTCGCTTTATCAAACGCTGCCAGGTGATGGCGGATCGTTATTTCCCCCAAGCTGCGTAAACAAGAACATAAAGAAATCCACATGAAAAAAACATTCATCTCCTCACTATTTCATTCTAAATCACACGATTTTTATCGCCGCGCGGTCTTAACCACTGCGTTGCTCGGTTCGCTGATTGCCGCATCGTTGCCTCACACAGCCACCGCTCAAACACCTCCAGCCTATCCAACGCAAAATATCAGAATGCTGATCGGTTTTGCTGCGGGTGGGCCCACCGATGTGATCGGTCGCATCCTCGCGCAACACATGTCCGCAACACTTGGTCAATCTGTTGTGGTTGAAAACCGGACTGGTGCCAACTCGCTGATCGCGACACGCGAAGTCGCCAAAGCAAAACCCGATGGCTACACGGTGTTGTTCGCTTCGCTGTCGCATAACGTCAACCGTTTGCTGCTCAACGAAAAAGCCGACTACGAGCCACTCAAAGGTTTCGTTCCCATCTCTTTGGCCGCTAACTTGCCACTCGTTCTGGTCACGGCCTACGACTCACCCTACAAGACAATTGAAGAGCTGGTTGCAAAAGCAAAAAGTTCGCCGGACACAATTAGCTATGGCTCGGCAGGCAATGGTGGCTCCGCACACCTGGCTGCAGCGATGATGGCTACGGCATCCAACACCAAAATGTTGCACGTGCCTTTTCGCGGCAATGCGCCCGCGTTAACTGAAGTGATGGCTGGACGTGTGTCTTTCATGTTCTACCCTTCGATCGGTATCGCTGCACACGTTGCCGACAAGCGCCTGCGCGTCCTCGCGGTGGGCTCGGCGCAACCGCTGCCTGAGTTTCCTGGTGTACCCACGATGGATGCATCAGGCTTTCCTGGGTTCGAACAAACGGCACCCTGGGTGGGTCTGCTCGCACCGGCCAACACACCCAAGCCGATCATTGACAAGTTAAATGCCTCATTGCTGCAGGCACTCAACCTGCCAGAGGTACAAAAGCGTTTTAAAGAACTGGGCGCGATCTCCGTGGGCGATTCGCCCGAGCAATTCAGAGCATTCCTGGAGAAAGACAACGAGCGTTGGGAAAAAGTCATCAAGGCCTCGGGCATCACTGCGGACAAGGCTGATTAAGCATGAGTCTAGCCAGCATTGCTGCGAGTGCGTTCAGCATTGATGATTTGCGCGCACTCTCGCGCAAGCGCCTGCCACGCGCGATTTTTGAGTTTTATGATGGCGGTGCCGAGCAGGAAATCACCTTGCGTGACAACCTCGAGGCATTCAAACGCATGCGTATTCTGCCCAAGTCACTGAATGATGTTTCTAAAGTCGATACGACTTGTGAGCTTGTAGGAGGCCCGTCTGCCATGCCGCTGGCAATCGCACCAACCGGTGCGTTGAATTTTGGCCGGCATGGCGCAGACATTGCGATCGCACGCGCGGCAGCCGAGCTTGGTGTGCCCTATTCCCTCTCGACCTCAGCCACCACAACTATCGAGGACATCGCGCGCGCAGCCCCCGGCAGGCTTTGGTTTCAAGCCTACATTTTGTCCAACAAAGAAAAGCTTGCGGCACTCATCGCACGCGCCCACGCGGCTGACTACGAAGGCCTCATGATCACGGTCGATCTGCCTGTTGGCGGCAAACGCGAACGGGATTTCCGTAATCATTTGCAATTCCCTTTCAAGTACACCCCACGCAATGTGATGGATTTTGCGATGAAGCCTTTCTGGTCGCTCAACATGCTGCTCAAGGGTGTGCCGCAGATGGAAAACATCAAGGAACTCAAACGCGATACAGGTGGTGGTCAAAAGCTATCGTCTACTGCCGGTAAAAATTACGACCCTGCTTTTGACTGGACACAGCTACAGATCATGCGTGACAACTGGTCGCGCAAACTGATTGTGAAAGGTGTGATGCATCCTAAAGACGCTGACCGTCTGGCGCGTATGGGGATCGATGCGATCGTCGTGTCTAACCACGGGGGCCGTCAGCTCGATGGTGCGCCAGCCACACTGGATGCTTTGCCAGGCGTGGTGCGTGCGGCAGCGGGTCGCGTACCGGTATTGGTGGATGGTGGTGTGCGCAGGGGGATCGACATCATGAAAGCGCGTGCACTCGGTGCGCAGGGCGTATTAACTGGTCGTGCGACTTTGTTTGGAGCGGTGGCAGCAGGTCAGCCCGGCGCCACGCGCGCGCTCGATATCCTGAAAGACGAGCTTTCGCGCTCGATGCAGTTAAGCGGTGTGCGCACAATCCGTGAAATCGATGCGGAACTGCTGTTTCGTCCTTAATGCTTAGTGCTTAATGTTTGGCACCGATCGGACGCAAACCCCAGGTCACCAGCAACCAGATTGCGGATAAAGCACAGGCGGCCCAGAACACCGCCGAGGGACCGCCCCGCATGACCAGAACGCCACCGAGCGCACCGCCTAAAAACAAACCAGCGGCCTGTGAGGTGTTGTAGAAACCCAAGGCCAGGCCTTTGAGCTCAGGGGGTGCGACGCGCGACACCAGCGAAGGCTGCAAGGCCTCGAGCACGTTAAACATCACAAAAAATCCCGTTAGTGCAATCGCCAGCGTATAAAAACCATGGCTTGCTGCGGGCAACAACGCACAGACGAGAACCAGACCAGCGACGGCCAGACGCAACATGGCGCGATGCGCGCGATGCTTTTCCGCCACAAAGACGGCAGGGACCATGAAAACAAATGACCCGAGAATCACGGGCAAATAGACTTTCCAGAGCTCGGCCGAGGTCAAGCCGCCCTCTTTAATGAAAAGCGGCGGCACCACGACAAACATTGCGACTTGAATCAAGTGCAGACAAAACACACCGAAATTCAGGCGGAGCAAATCAATGTGAGTAAGTACTTGCATCGGCTTTGCTGGCTGAACAGGCTTAGGAGCGAGTGGCACAACCGGGATAATCCAGCGCGCCACCACCAGACAGACGACGCCCAGCAAAGCGATGGTCCAGAACAATCCAGCCAGTCCGCCACTGCCCACAATCAGGGGGGCGGCGACCAATGACACAGCAAACGACAAACCGATAGAGCCACCGACCATGGCCATGGCGCGGGTGCGCACCTCGGGGCGGGTCGCATCGGCTAGCCAGGCGGTCACTGCGGCGGAAATCGCGCCCGAGCCCTGGATCGCACGACCCACAGTGATCCAGAACAAGTCATGGGAGAGCGCACAGACCACACTACCGGCGACAAACAGGAGTAAACCCGCCAGCACCACCGGGCGACGCCCAAAGCGGTCTGAGGCCAGGCCAAAGGGGATCTGCATGAAAGCCTGGGTCAGGCCATACATGCCCATAGCCAGACCAATTTTGGCGGGATCGTTACCGCCAGCCAGGCCAACAGCTGCCACGGCAAAGACCGGCAACAACAAAAACAGCCCCAGCATGCGGGCGGCAAACAGACCCGCCAGAGCAATACTGGCTCGGCGCTCAGTGGGGGTCAGTGACAAAGAAGGGGTCGGAGACATCAAAAGACTTGTTCAAAGAGTGAAAAGCAATCCTACGCTTAATGCGCGAGCACGTTATAGTACCAAGTTGCCTTAAAGAAACGTGTCATGGACGAAATCCGCATCCGGGGTGCTCGCACCCACAACCTTAAGAACGTGTCGCTCGACCTGCCACGCCATCAGCTGGTGGTCGTAACCGGGCTATCGGGATCGGGTAAGTCTTCTCTTGCCTTTGACACACTGTACGCCGAGGGCCAGCGTCGCTATGTCGAGAGCTTGTCGGCCTATGCCAGACAGTTTTTGCAGCTGATGGATAAACCCGATGTCGACTTGATCGAGGGCTTGTCGCCCGCGATTTCGATCGAACAAAAGGCGGCTGGACACAATCCGCGCTCAACTGTCGGCACGATTACTGAAATTCATGACTATTTGCGTTTGCTATTCGCGAGAGTCGGAACCCCCTACTGCCCCTCGCATGGTTTGCCACTGGCTGCGCAAAACGTCAGCCAGATGGTCGATAGCGTAATGAGCTGGCCCGCTGAAACCAAGCTAGCGATCCTCGCTCCTATTGCACGCACCCGCAAGGGGAGTTTTGACGATGAGTGTGCGAGCTTGCAGGCGCAGGGTTTTGTGCGTGTGCGTGTCGACGGTCAGATGGTTGATCTGGACAGCATGCCTGAGCTCAACAAAAACGAAAAGCACGATATTGATGTCGTGATTGATCGTCTGCGCATCAAGCCGGAAAGCAAGCAGCGCCTTGCTGAAAGTTTTGAGACCGCGCTCAATCTCGCACAAGGTCGCGTGGTGGCGCTGGACATGGATACCGGCGAGGAGCATTTGTTTTCCAGTCGCTACGCCTGTCCCGTATGCAGCCACAGTCTGCCCGAGCTTGAGCCGCGCTTGTTCAGCTTTAATAATCCGGTCGGTGCCTGTCCAAGCTGCGACGGGATTGGGCATGTAGGATTCTTTGATCCTAAGCGCGTGGTGGCTTTCCCTGAGCTGAGTCTGGGTTCGGGTGCGATCCGCGGGTGGGATAAACGCAATGCGTTTACCTTCAGCATGCTCTCGAGCCTGTCGACGCATTACGAATTTGATATCGAAACGACCTGGGAAAATCTGCCCGAGGAGATTCGTAAGATTGTGTTGTTTGGTTCTGGTGAAACCGAGATCGCTTTTTTCTATTTGAATGAAAAAGGTCGCAGCTCGGTCAAGCGTCATACGTTCGAGGGGGTGATTCCAAATCTTGAACGGCGCTGGAAAGAAACCGACTCGTCGGCTGTGCGCGAAGAGCTCGGCAAATACCGCGCCGTACAAACTTGTCCGGACTGCCATGGCTCACGCCTGCGTCCCGAAGCGCGCCATGTGCGCATTGGCAGCGAAATCATTTCCGCCCCCAAAGCGTTGCTCGATACCGATACAGGTCGTGGCTGGCAGGAACGCGGTCTGGCGATTTACGAAGTCGAGGCTCAGCCTCTTTCGCAATGCCTGAAATGGTTTCAGCAATTAACGCTCACGGGTGCGAAACATGAAATCGCACAACGCATTGTCAAAGAGATCGAAGCACGCCTGAGCTTTTTGAATAATGTGGGTCTGAACTATCTGTCGCTCGATCGCAGTGCCGATACGATCTCGGGTGGCGAGGCGCAACGTATCCGTCTGGCCAGCCAGATCGGTTCCGGATTAACAGGTGTGATGTATGTGCTGGATGAGCCCTCGATCGGTCTGCATCAGCGCGATAACGATCGGCTGATTGCCACACTGCAGCACTTGCGTGATCTCGGTAACAGTGTGATCGTGGTGGAACACGACGAGGACATGATCCGTCAGGCCGACTGGGTCGTGGACATGGGGCCGGGTGCGGGTGAGCACGGTGGCGAGATCGTCTCGCAAGGCACGCCTGCACAGATCGAGCAGGATCCCGCCTCGCTCACGGGGCAGTACATGAGCGGCACCAAAGCGATTGAAATCCCTAAACGCCGTCCGCTTGACGACGAGCAAAAATGGCTGGAGCTCACCGGCTGCACGGGTAACAACCTTAAATCCGTCGATCTACGTATTCCTGCTGGCAAGTTCGTCTGTATTTCAGGTGTCTCAGGCTCGGGGAAATCAACCCTGATCAATGACACGCTCGCCGTGGTGATGTCACGTGCACTGCATCACGCACAGTCTGAGCCCGCACCCTATGAAAATCTGCTCGGGCTGGATAATTTCGACAAAATCATTAGTGTCGATCAGAGCCCGATCGGTCGTACACCACGTAGCAATCCTGCGACCTACACCGGTTTATTCACACCGATCCGCGAACTTTTTGCGGGTACGCCTGAGGCGCGCACGCGCGGCTACGATCCGGGCCGTTTCAGTTTTAACGTCAAGGGTGGTCGCTGCGAAGCCTGTCAGGGCGACGGCGTGGTCAAGGTGGAGATGCATTTCCTGCCCGATATGTATGTGCCTTGCGATGTCTGCGCGGGTAAGCGTTACAACCGCGAAACTCTCGAAATCCGCTATCGCGGACGCAACATCAATGAGGTGCTCGATCTGACCGTCGATCAGGCGCTGGTGTATTTCGATGCGGTACCGGCTATCGCACGCAAGCTCCAGACACTAATGGACGTGGGACTTTCGTATCTGCGTCTGGGACAAAGTGCGACCACGCTTTCGGGTGGTGAGGCGCAACGCGTCAAGCTCTCACTTGAGCTGTCCAAACGCAGCACGGGCAGTACGTTTTACATCCTGGACGAGCCCACGACGGGTCTGCATTTCCATGACATCGCCTTGTTGCTTCAAGTATTGAATCAGTTAGTCGAGGCGGGCAACAC
>CAIPID010000505.1 GCA_903865015.1 uncultured beta proteobacterium
GGCGTGTCAGTTTTAATGACTTTAGTTTTACCGACTGATTTTTCAGCACGGACTGGTTTGCCGAAAGCTGCGATGATTTCTTCAGGGGTGATGCTGTATTCTTTCATCGACCGAATAATTGAGTTGATGACGGGTTTACGGCTTTTACTTTGCAGCGTCAGGGCCTGTTTTTGGAGCTTTTCAATTTCTTTATTGATTTTTGCCTGCAGCGTTGCGTAGTTTTGGCGTGCCATGTATGCGATCCTTGATATAACTTTTATTATGAAGTCTATTGAATTTAAAGGTTTTTTTATTTTTAAATATAAACATGCATGTGTATTATTAATGTCGATGGATATTAACAATATCCAGAATAATACGCATAATCTATTTTATAGCATTGTTTTGTTTAATTGCCGGTACGTAGCTTAATAATACGAATGCTTAAATTTTGCACGTTTTACGCCACAGATATTGAATTGAATATATTTAATCTGAGCAGTCAATATGCAGAAAATTCTATTCAAATTGGAAACTAAGTGAATAATAAATTAATCGTTTCTGCAATTCAGATGGTGTCAGGTGCATCACTGGAAAATAATCTTCAAATCGCCGCAGATTTAATCTCGCAGGCCGCAGCACAAGGTGCACAGTTGGTTGCATTGCCAGAGTATTTTTGTATGCTCGGCAAGAAAGAAACGGATAAGCTTGATATTGCAGAAACACCTGGCTCAGGACCAATACAGGATTTCCTAGCTGATTGCGCGCATAAGCATAAAATCTGGTTATCGAGCGGCAGCATTCCGATTATCTCGCCCGCGCAAGGCAAGGTATTTAATACCCAATTAATATTTAATCCTGAGGGTCAGCAAATCGCGCGTTACGACAAAATACATTTATTCAGTTTCGCGCGCGGCACAGAGAGTTATGACGAATCACGCGGGATTTTGGCCGGCGAGACGGTACAACGGGTTGATACACCTATTATTAATTTGGGATTATCTATTTGTTATGACTTAAGGTTTCCTGAGCTCTATAGGGCGTTAGGAGAGGTTGATTTGATTCTGGTGCCTTCTGCCTTCACCTATACAACGGGTCAGGCGCACTGGGAATTGTTGTTACGTGCCCGGGCGATCGAGAATCAGTGCTACGTGCTTGCTCCCGCGCAGGGAGGTTTGCATGAAAATGGCCGACGGACATGGGGGCACAGTATGCTGATTGATCCTTGGGGGGAAATACTCAGCGTATTGCCCGAGCATGCTGGAGTGGTAACGGGTACGATAGACCCTGTTCGCCTGTCCGAGGTCAGGCAAGCTTTGCCCGCACTCAAACATCGCACGCTCTGAAACACAAAATTTAAGTATTGAATTTTTAACTAGATACGGTCTACATGAATCTGATTGATCCTGGCAATGCATCGCTCAATACCGCTAAATCACTTTTGCTTGATCCCTGGGGACTGACAGAATCGGATATGGCGCGCTCGCTTGGCGAGATTTTTACGCATAAAGTTGATTACGCAGATTTGTATTTTCAATACACCCGCAGCGAAGGCTGGAGTCTGGAAGAAGGTATTGTTAAGACCGGTAGTTTCTCGATTTCACAAGGTGTCGGCGTGCGCGCGGTCGCGGGCGAGAAAACCGCCTTTGCTTATTCCGATGCGTTGTCGCCCGAGGCGCTGCTGTCTTCTGCACACGCCGTTCGCACCATCGCCCGTCAGGGAGCTGGTCGCATCTATGTTCGCCCCGATGACGGACGTCCTGGATCGAGTCTGTATGCACCGGTCGATCCGCTAGCAACTATGACTGCTCCAGAAAAAGTAGGCTTGCTTGAGCGTGTTGAAAAAATGGCGCGCGCCAAGGACTCTCATGTGATTCAGGTCATGGCGAGCCTGGGGATGGAGTATGACGTGATCATGGTCGCTGGCTCGGACGGTCGTCTGGCGGCCGATGTGCGTCCTTTAGTTCGTTTATCACTGACCGTAATTGCTGAGCGAAATGGTCGACGCGAATCTGGCCATGGCGGTGGTGGCGGTCGTTCAGGTCTCCAATACTTTACCGACGAAATTTTGGCTGGTTATGTTGAGAATGCTGTGCATGAGGCCATGGTCAATCTGGATGCACGTCCAGCGCCCGCCGGAGAGATGACAGTTGTACTCGGCGCTGGCTGGCCTGGTATTTTGCTGCACGAAGCCGTGGGGCATGGACTTGAGGGTGATTTCAACCGCAAGGGTTCGAGTGTATTCACGGACCGGATCGGTGAACGGGTCGCCTCAAAAGGGGTAACGGTCGTCGATGACGGCACCATCGAAGGCCGGCGCGGTTCGCTTAATATCGATGACGAAGGTAATCCCACCCAGCGCAATGTACTAATCGAAGACGGTGTCCTGCGAGGTTACATGCAGGATACGCTCAACGCGCGTCTGATGAAAACCGCCGCGACGGGAAATGCCCGACGCGAGTCGTTTGCACATTTGCCGATGCCGCGCATGACTAACACTTTTATGCTGGGTGGATCGACGCCACCTGAGGAAATTATCGCCTCAGTCAAAAAGGGCATTTATGCGGCGAACTTTGGTGGCGGTCAGGTTGATATTACAAGCGGTAAGTTTGTGTTTTCAGCCTCTGAAGCCTACATGATCGAAAACGGTAAAGTAACCTACCCGGTGAAAGGCGCGACATTAATTGGTAGCGGACTTGAGGCGATGAATCGCGTCAGCATGATCGGCAACGACATGAAGCTCGACAGCGGTGTCGGGACTTGCGGCAAGGAAGGTCAGAGTGTGCCTGTCGGCGTCGGGATGCCAACGATTAAAATGGAAGGCCTCACCGTGGGCGGTACGGCTTAACTGTCGCACCATAATAAAAACAGTGTAATTTTTAATATTGATTGAATTTGTATTCAGGAGTTTTTGTGTCACACAATACTGATGATCTGCGTATCCGCGAAATCAAAGAGCTTGCACCACCCTCGCATGCCATGCGTGAGTACTTGTGCACCCCCGAGGTTTCGACTCTTGTGCATGATGCACGCCAATCTATTCATCGTGTTTTGCACGGTATGGATGATCGTCTAGTGGTTGTCATCGGACCGTGTTCCATTCATGACACCAAGGCAGCGCTGGATTACGCAAAACGCCTGAAAGTCGAGCGCGAGCGATTCAAGGGCGAGCTCGAGATCGTGATGCGTGTTTACTTTGAAAAACCCCGCACGACAGTCGGCTGGAAAGGTCTGATTAACGACCCCGATATGGATGGCAGCTTCAACATCAATCAAGGACTGCGCACCGCACGCGGACTGTTGCTCGAAATTAACGCAATGGGTTTGCCTGCGGGTTGCGAGTTCCTGGACATGATTACGCCTCAGTACATCGCTGACCTGGTCTCATGGGGTGCGATTGGTGCCCGCACAACCGAGAGTCAGGTGCATCGCGAGCTTGCCTCCGGACTATCGTGCCCGGTGGGCTTTAAGAACGGTACCGACGGCAATGTCAGGATCGCCGTTGATGCGATGAAAGCCTCATCGCAACCGCATCACTTTTTGTCGGTGACTAAGGGCGGCCATTCGGCGATTGTTTCAACTGCGGGTAATGAGGACTGTCATGTGATTTTACGTGGTGGTAAAGAGCCGAATTACGATGCGAAAAGCGTTGATGCCGCGTGTGCCGATATGGCCAAAGCTGGTTTGGCGCAGCGCATCATGATCGATGCAAGCCACGCAAACAGTAACAAAAAGCCTGAAAACCAGCCTGCAGTGTGTGACGATGTCGCCGCTCAGATCGCCGCCGGTGAAACCCGTATTTTTGGTTTGATGATTGAAAGCAATCTGGTCGCGGGCCGTCAGGACCTGGTTCCTGGTCAGCCCCTGGTTTATGGGCAGAGCGTCACAGACGGTTGTATCGCGTGGGATAGTTCGGTTGCTGTTCTTGAACGTTTGGCTCAGTCGGTTAAAGATCGCCGCTTGAGTTTGAATACTTCCGGTAAATAAAAGAGCTTTGTCATGAATGCACCGCATGCTGTCCAGGCCTTGCGCAGGCCATTGCCCGAAGAAATGATCATCGCGCTGCGTGCGCAGTTTGGTGATCGCTTTAGTATGTCCAATGCTGTGCGTGAACACCACGGCAAAGATGAATCACCTTATCCCGTTATGTTGCCGGATGCGGTGATTTTTGTTCAAAGCACCGATGAAGTTGTCTCGGTCGTTGAGATGTGTAATCGACATCTGATCCCGTTGATTCCTTATGGTGCGGGCTCTTCGCTCGAAGGACATATTCTGGCGATTCAGGGCGGCATATCTCTTGATATGACTGCGATGAATAAAATCGTGTCACTCAACGCAGAAGACCTGACAGTGACTGTGCAGCCTGGCTTGACACGCAAACAGCTCAATGAGCAGATCCGCGACTCGGGTTTGTTTTTTCCGATCGATCCGGGCGCGGATGCTTCGTTAGGCGGTATGTCGGCCACACGAGCCTCAGGGACCAATGCTGTACGTTACGGCACCATGCGTGAAAATGTTGTGTCACTCACCGTTGTGACTGCGCTTGGCAAGGTTGTGCGTACTGCGGGCCGGGCGCGCAAGTCATCTGCTGGCTACGACTTAACCCGCATATTCGTCGGCAGCGAAGGTACGCTTGGCATTATCACCGAGGTGACCGTCAAGCTCTACCCACAGCCAGAGGCGATCTCCGCAGCGGTCTGTAATTTTCCGACCATGCACGATGCTGTGCAGTGCGTGATCCAGACGATTCAACTGGGGGTGCCTGTCGCGCGCGTCGAGTTACTGGATCGAAATGCTGTCATGGCGAGTAATCGCTACAGTAAACTGACATTACGTGAAACACCTCTTTTGCTGTTTGAGTTTCACGGCAGCGTGACAGGTGTAAAAGAGCAGGCCGAAACAGTGCAGGAAATCGCCAAGGACTGCGGTGGCATGGATTTTGAATGGGCCGAGCGGCCCGAGGATCGTAATCGCTTGTGGACTGCGCGTCACAATGCGTATTTTGCAGGATTGCAATTGCGTCCAGGCTGTAAGGCAAGCACGACGGATGTCTGTGTGCCGATGTCTCGTCTGGCTGAATGTATCGACGCTGCGACTAAAGAGCTTGAGGCGGCAAGCTTTCCTTCAACCATCGTGGGCCACGTTGGCGACGGTAATTTTCATGTCCTGATGCTGGTCGATCCGGATAGCGCCTCCGAGTGGGAGGAGTCCGAGCGGATCAATCACAATCTGGTGCGTCAGGCGATTCAGGCTGATGGCACTTGTACGGGTGAACACGGCATTGGCTTGCACAAGATGCAGTTCATGCAAGAGGAGCACGGAGAAGACGCCCTGGATCTGATGCGCGCACTTAAAACCGCCTTTGATCCAAACAATATCCTCAATCCTGGCAAGATCATCGAGGTTGCCGCCTAACTTTTCCCAAAATTAGGGGTAAACCTGTCCTCGCGTAAATTCGCGGGGCAGGCTATCGTCATATCCTATGAATGCAATTACAGATACTGGGCTCGCCCCACTCAATACACTATCGGCAGAGGTGGTTGTTGCCGCGCTGCTCGGCATTTTGCCATCGCACTGTGTGCTGAGCCGTAAAGAGGACACGCGTCCCTACGAATGTGATGGGCTGTCTTTGTACCGCTCAGTCCCGATGGCTGTTGTGCTACCTGAGACGGAGTCTCAGGTGCAAGCAGTACTTAAAACGTGTAAACGGCTTAATGTGCCCGTTGTGGCCCGCGGCGCCGGGACTGGGCTGTCTGGAGGCGCGATGCCTCACGCCCAGGGTGTGCTGCTCGGATTGGCTAAATTCAATCGGATTAAATCGATCGACCGCGAGGCGGCCATCGCCGTTGTGGAACCCGGTGTGCGCAATCTGGCCGTATCTGAGGCGGTCAGCCAGCATGGCTTGTATTACGCACCAGATCCTTCCAGTCAGATTGCCTGTACGATTGGCGGCAACGTCGCAGAAAACTCAGGCGGGGTGCATTGCCTGAAATACGGTTTGACAGTCCATAACGTATTAAAAGTGCGCATGATCACCATTGATGGCGAAATCATGGAGCTCGGTTCACTGGCGCCTGATTCACCTGGCCCGGATTTGCTGTCTGTATTTGTTGGTTCGGAGGGCATGCTTGGTGTTGTGACAGAAGTCACATTGCGCCTCACACCCAAACCGGCGCTGGCTCAAGTCATCATGGCTAGTTTTGATGACGTTGAAAAGGCCAGCCACGCTGTCGCCATGATTATTGCCGCGGGGATTATTCCTGCAGGGCTTGAAATGATGGACAAGCAGGCGACACGGATGGTCGAGCCGTTTGTCAAGGCCGGTTACGACATTGAGGCCGAAGCCATCCTGCTTTGCGAATCAGATGGTACGGTCGAAGAGGTCGCTGACGAAATTCGTCGCATGGAAGAGGTCTTCCAAAAAGCGGGTGCTACACGTCTGCAGGTTTCAAAATCGGAAGCCGAACGTTTGCTGTTTTGGGCGGGACGTAAAAACGCCTTTCCAGCGGCGGGACGTGTTTCGCCAGATTATTACTGCATGGACGGCACGATTCCTCGCCGTCATATTGGTCATGTGCTGAAAGCCATTCAGCAAATGGAGACAACATACTCCTTGCGTTGCGCCAACGTGTTTCATGCGGGCGATGGCAATTTGCATCCACTGATTATGTTTGATTCAAATATTCCTGATGAAGTGCGCCGTGCGGAGGATTTTGGTGCCGCGATTCTGGAGCTGTGTGTTGAAGTCGGTGGCACGATCACTGGAGAGCACGGCGTCGGTATGGAAAAAATCAATCAGATGTGTGTGCAGTTTTCGCGGGATGAGCTTGATCAGTTTCTCGCTGTGAAACGCGCGTTTGATCCCGACTGTTTATTGAACCCGGAGAAAGTGATTCCAACACTTGCGCGCTGCGCCGAATACGGCAAAATGCATGTGCATGGTGGTGCGATCGCATTCCCTGAAATCCCCAGATTCTGAGACACGCATGAAATACGAAATCGCTCAGCTTAGCGAGCATGTCCTTGAGGCGCGTGCCAGTTACCGTCCCGTGTTGATCCACGGTGGCAATACCAAGCAGTTTTATGGCAATCCATTTGTGCGTAGTAATGTTGAGCCTATTTCGCTCGATATGCGTAACCTGCGCGGCATCGTGAATTACGAGCCGACCGAGCTTGTGATCACCGCGCTGGCGGGTACGCCGTTGCAGGAAATAACCGACACCCTGGCGGCATCGGGTCAAATGCTTGCCTTTGATCCGCCTGCTTTTGGTCCGCAGGCAACACTTGGCGGGTGTATTGCCAGTGGACTTTCCGGTCCAGCACGCTTAGGGGCCGGCCCGCTTAAAGACTACGTCTTGGGCAGTCACCTGCTCGATGCGCAGGGGCGTGTGCTGAAATTTGGTGGCGAGGTCATGAAAAACGTGGCGGGCTACGATGTTTCGCGCATGCTGGCAGGCTCAATGGGAATGTTTGGCGCGCTATTGCAAGTGTCTGTAAAAGTCGCTCCTAAACCCATCCAGACCATCACGCTTGAATGGGAATGCACTGAGGCGGAGTCCCTGGCGATGTGCCATGGCATGCGCGCGCATCCTTTGCCTGTATCAGCGAGCGCATGGGAATTAATTGGCAATCAGGGTAGGTTGCGTATCCGTATGGCGGGCGCATCGGCCGCGATTGATACGGCCCGTAGCAAAATCGGCGGCATGCTCGTCGCTGACGCTGAGTCCGGGCAATATTGGCATGATCTGCGTGAGCAGCGAATGGCATTCTTTACCGCACCCCAATTGTGGCGTGTCGCGGTAGCACCTGGTACCCCTGCGTTAAATCTCGGCCCCACACTGATTGAGTGGGGCGGTGGACAGCGCTGGATCGCAGCCGATCTCGACCCCGCACTGGTGCGTCGCGCAGCCGAACAAGCCCATGGCCATGCGACATTGTTTCGCATGGGGGCGGGCAGAGGGGCGCCAGAGCAAGGTGTATTTCATCCGCTCTCACCCGCAGTCACCACGATTGTGAAACGATTAAAACAAGAGTTCGACCCGAAGGGGGTGTTTAACCCCGGACGTCTGGTCGCTGGCATCTGACGGATCAAGTATGCAAACAAATCTCGCCGAATGGGCGCGTGAGTCTAATCTGGGCCAAGAAGCAGACGCGATTTTGCGTCGCTGTGTGCACTGTGGTTTTTGTACGGCGACGTGCCCGACCTACCAGGTCCTGGGTGATGAGCTCGATAGTCCTCGCGGTCGTATTTACCTCATCAAAGAAGTCCTTGAGGGCAAGGAACCCACGCGCGCGACACAGGAACATCTGGATCGCTGCCTGACTTGCCGAAACTGCGAAACAACCTGTCCGTCGGGTGTGCAGTATGGACACCTGGTTGATATCGGCCGCCAGATTGTTGAAGAAAAAGTTAAGCGTCCCGCACTTGAGCAACTCCAGCGGTTTGCTTTGCGCCGTGGCTTAACCTCGCGCTTGTTTGCGCCCGCTTATAAACTCGGACAGTCGATGCGCAGCCTCTTGCCTGAGTCGTTGCAACGCAAGATGCTGGCTAAACGAGAGGTGGGAGCGATCCCCGATACGGCCAAACAAATTCGACAAGTCCTTATTTTGTCTGGTTGCGTGCAGCCGACCATGATGCCAACAATTGATGCGGCTACCATTCGCGTGCTAAATGCGATTGGTATCGGCACTCAAGTCGCCGCAGGTGCAGGATGCTGCGGCGCGCTGAATTTCCATCTGGATGCGCAGGATTTGGCACGCGCTCAAATGCGTGCCAATATCGACGCTTGGTTGCCGCTCGTAGAGTCCGGTGCAGTCGAGGCAATTGTGATGAATGCCTCGGGTTGCGGTGCAATGGTGGCGGAGTACGCACATCATTTACGTGATGACCCCGTTTATTTGCCCAAAGCAGAGAAGATCGTGGCTGTCGTGAAAGACGTTGCAGAGATTATTGCGCCAAGCATTGATGTACTCGCCACTAAAATCGATACGCAGCGCTTGCCTAAGCGTCCGGTATTTCATCCGCCTTGTACTTTGCAGCACTGGCAGGGTTTGCGTCCGCTGAGCGAGCAGGTGATGACCCAGCTTGGCATGACGCTCCAGCCATTTACAGAAAGTCATCTTTGCTGCGGTTCTGCGGGGGCTTATTCGGTCATGCAGCCAGAGATTTCTAAATCCCTGCGCGATCGTAAATTATCGCATTTGAATCAGGCCGAACCTGATGTGATGATGTCTTCGAATATTGGCTGTATCGGTCACTTGCAAAGTGGCACCGATACACCTGTGAGACATTGGATCGAGGTTGTGGATGCCGCACTTACTCGATAGCCTTGCCCATCTCTTCAATCACCTTTTTCGCATCGCCAAACACCATCATGGTTTTGTCGAGGTAAAACAGTTCATTATCCAAACCAGCATAGCCAGACGCCATTGAGCGCTTATTGACGATAATGGTTTTAGCTTTGTAGGCCTCAAGGATTGGCATGCCTGCGATCGGAGATTTTGGATCGTTTTTCGCGGCCGGGTTCACCACATCATTGGCACCTAGCACCAGCACCACATCGGTCTGTGAAAACTCGCTGTTGATATCCTCCATCTCGAATACCTGGTCATAGGGGACCTCTGCTTCGGCGAGCAATACATTCATGTGACCTGGCATACGGCCTGCGACAGGGTGGATGGCGTATTTCACATTCACGCCATGCTCGGTGAGTTTTTCAACGAGCTCTTTAAGAGCGTGCTGCGCGCGTGCGACAGCCAGTCCATAACCTGGCACGATCACAACTGTCTCGGCATTCATCAACAAGAACGCCGCATCATCAGGACTGCCAGAGCGGACATTGCGCTGCGCTTGCGCGCCAGCGCTGGCACTGGCATCAGTCGCACCCCCAAAGCCTCCCAGAATCACGTTAAAGAATGAACGGTTCATCGCTTTACACATGATGTAAGACAGGATCGCACCCGAGGAGCCCACCAGAGAGCCTGCGATGATAAGCATCGGGTTGTTCAAGGAGAAACCAATCCCCGCTGCCGCCCAACCGGAGTAACTGTTGAGCATAGACACCACAACCGGCATGTCTGCGCCACCGATCGGGATGATAATCGGCACGCCAAGCACGAACGCCAACAGCGTCATGATCACAAAGGGTGTCCAGCTTTGTGTGAGCATGAACCACACACCACATCCGATCATGGCTACTGCGAGTGCCAGATTAAACATGTGCTGGCCGGGAAATACGACAGGCGCACCTTGAAAGAATCTGAATTTATATTTGCCAGATAGCTTGCCAAAAGCGATCACTGATCCTGAGAAAGTAATCGCACCAACAAAGGTACCGATGAATAATTCCAGACGGTTGCCCAAGGGGAGGGGGTGACCTTTAGGGGCGATATTGAATGCATGGGGCTCTGCCACGATGGCGACCGCAATCGCGACGGCCGCCAGGCCAATCATGCTGTGCATGAAAGCGACTAGCTCTGGCATTTTGGTCATTTCTACACGCTTAGCCATGACGGTGCCGATTGTGCCTCCAATCAGCAGCCCCAGAAGCACCCAGCCCAGACCGATACCAGGATTGACCGAGTTCGCCGCAGCAAGACTTACGATTAAAGCCGCGGTAGTGAGCACTGCAATGAGCATGCCAGCCATACCAAAGACATTGCCCAGTCGAGACGTAGTGGGATGGGACAAGCCTTTAAGTGCCTGAATAAAGCAGACAGATGCCACCAGATAGAGCAGGGTTACCAAGTTGATTGAAATCATGCTTTGGCTCCTGTTTTGTCCGTCTGCACTTTAGGTGCTTTTTTCTTAAACATCTCAAGCATCCTGCGCGTAACCAGAAAGCCACCAAATACATTGACTGCTGCCAGTGCCACAGCAAATACACCCATGCCACGCGCAAGTCCGCCTTCAGTTAAGGCCGCCGCCAGCATAGCGCCCACAATCACGATGGCGGAAATGGCATTGGTGACCGCCATGAGCGGTGTATGCAGGGCGGGTGTGACGTTCCAGACAACGTGGTA
>CAIPID010000506.1 GCA_903865015.1 uncultured beta proteobacterium
ATCCCGCACATTACCAATGAGATTCAGGATTTCATCACACGTGGTGCTGATCAGTCCTGGGACGGTCAAACTGATATTGCAGTTGTTGAGATCGGTGGTACGGTCGGTGATATTGAGTCCCTGCCATTCCTCGAAGCCGCACGCCAGATGAGTTTGCGTCTTGGGCGCAGCCAGGCGGCATTTGTGCACCTGACACTTGTGCCATTTATCGCATCCGCCGGTGAGCTCAAAACCAAGCCGACCCAGCATTCTGTGCAAAAACTACGCGAAATCGGCATTATTCCTAACGCGTTGTTGTGCCGTGCCGATCGTCCGATCCCCGACGAAGAGCGCGCCAAAATCTCGCTGTTCTCCAACGTGCCGCTGGATGCCGTGATTTCAGTGTGGGACGCAACGTCTATCTATAAAGTGCCAGGCATCCTGCATGAGCAGGGTCTGGATGACCTGATCTGCGAGGCGCTGGCGATCAGCCCGCCACCTGCTGACCTGTCGATGTGGGAGGGCCTCATTGATGCGCTTGAGCATCCTCAGCATGAGGTGCGGATTGCGATGGTTGGTAAGTATGTCGATCTGACCGAGTCGTATAAGTCACTTTCCGAGGCATTGATTCACGCTGGTATTCACACGCGTTCAAAAGTGGTTGTTGAGTACCTTGATTCCGAAGAAATCGAAGAAAAAGGCGTTGAGGTGCTCAAGCCCTTTGATGCCATCCTGGTTCCTGGTGGCTTTGGTAAACGCGGCACTGAAGGCAAAATCGCGGCGATTCGTTATGCCCGCGAAAACAATGTCCCTTACCTTGGTATCTGTCTGGGTATGCAGCTGGCTGTGATCGAATTTGCCCGCCACGTTGCCGGGCTGACCGATGCGAGCAGTACAGAATTTGCACCAGACTCTCCTCATCCCGTGGTTGCGCTGATCACAGAATGGATGGATCGCGAAGGTCGTGCCGAAAAGCGTGACGAGACCTCCGATCTGGGCGGCACGATGCGTAAAGGCTCACAAGTTTGTCCGATTAAAGACGGCACGCTTGCCAGAAATATATATGGTCCAGAGGTCAACGAGCGTCATCGTCACCGTTATGAAGTCAATAACGTGTACGTGCCACGCCTTGAAACGGCGGGTCTGGTGATCAGTGCGCGCACCCCTACCGAAAATCTTCCAGAGATCATGGAGTTACCCAATCACCCTTGGTTTGTCGGCGTTCAGTTCCATCCTGAATTCACCTCTACACCGCGTGACGGCCACCCCTTGTTCACCAGCTACATCAAAGCTGCGCTTGCTAACCAGATTAAACGCACGGGTGCATGATGAAGTTATGCGGCTTTGATATTGGACTGATGCAACCGTTTTTTCTGATTGCAGGTCCTTGCGTGATTGAGTCGCGCCAAATGGCTTTCGATACGGCTGGACAGTTGCGCGAGATCACCCAAGCGCTCGGCATTCCTTTTATCTATAAAAGCTCCTTTGACAAAGCTAATCGTAGCTCGGGTACGTCTTATCGCGGACCCGGTATGGACGAGGGCCTGCAAATCCTGGCCGATGTCAGGGCCGAGTTGAATGTGCCGATCCTGACCGATGTGCATGACAAGGATCAGGTGAGCGCTGTCGCCGCCGTAGTCGATGTGTTGCAAACCCCCGCATTTTTGTGCCGCCAGACTGATTTTATTCAAGCGTGCGCGGCTAGCGGCAAACCCGTCAACATCAAGAAAGGCCAGTTTCTCGCGCCGCACGATATGGTGCAGGTTGTCAATAAAGCGCGTCAGGCTGCGATCGATGCAGGTGTGGCACCTGACATCATGGTGTGTGAGCGCGGCGTGTCTTTTGGTTATAACAATCTGGTGTCTGACATGCGCTCGCTTGCCATCATGCGCGAGACGAATTGTCCGGTTGTGTTTGATGCGACGCACTCGGTGCAGTTACCGGGCGGTCAGGGGACGTCCTCGGGTGGTCAACGTGAATTCGTCCCTGTGCTCGCACGCGCTGCTGTCGCTGCAGGCGTGTCCGGACTATTCATGGAAACACATCCAGATCCCTCCAAAGCAATGTCCGATGGACCAAACGCCGTGCCGCTTGGTCGCATGAAAGAATTGCTCACTACATTGCTGGATCTCGATCGCGTGGTCAAGCGCCATGGCTTTCTCGAATCCAACTTTTAACGATCTCAACGAATCTTTTATCTTTCAGGAATTATAAAAATGAGTTCAATCGTAGATATCATCGGTCGTGAAATTCTCGACTCACGTGGTAACCCAACCGTCGAATGTGACGTATTGCTGGAGTCAGGTGCGATGGGCCGTGCGTCGGTTCCTTCGGGCGCCTCGACTGGTAGCCGCGAAGCAATCGAATTGCGCGATGGCGATAAATCCCGTTACCTCGGAAAAGGTGTGCTGCGCGCGGTCGAAAACCTCAATACCGAAATTTCCGAAGGCCTGATGGGTCTGGATGCACAAGAGCAGACCTTTATCGATCGCACCATGATTGAGCTCGACGGTACCGAAGACAAGTCGCGTTTAGGCGCCAATGCCATTCTGGCTGCCAGTATGGCCGTCGCGCGTGCTGCAGCCGATGAATCCGGCCTGTCGTTGTATCGCTATTTCGGTGGTAGTGGCCCAATGAGCATGCCTGTGCCCATGATGAACGTCATCAACGGTGGCGCGCACGCAAATAACACGCTTGATTTGCAAGAGTTGATGATTTTGCCAATCGGTGCGACCAGCTTTCGCGAAGCCATGCGTATGGGCGCGGAAACATTCCACGCGCTGAAAAAACTGATTAACGATGCCGGCATGTCGACGGCTGTCGGTGACGAAGGTGGCTTTGCTCCTAATGTACCTAATCACGAAGCCGCGATCCAGTTGATCTTGCGTGCGATTGAAAACGCAGGTTACGAGCCAGGTACCCAGATCGCTTTAGGTCTGGATTGCGCAGCGTCTGAGTTTTACAAAGACGGCAAGTACAAGCTCGACGGTGAGGGTGGTATTGCCTTGTCGTCACAGGAATTCACCAACTTGCTGGCAACCTGGTGTGACAAATACCCCATTATTTCAATCGAAGACGGCATGGCTGAAAACGATTGGGATGGTTGGAAAATGCTGACCGAACAGCTTGGTCGCAAAATCCAGTTGGTGGGCGATGATCTGTTTGTCACCAATACCAAAATCCTCAAGAAAGGTATTGATCTGGGTATCGCGAACTCGATCCTGATCAAAATCAACCAGATCGGTACGCTGACCGAGACCTTTGCAGCGATTGAGATGGCCAAGCGCGCTGGCTACACCTCGGTCGTGTCACATCGCTCAGGTGAAACCGAAGACTCAACCATCGCTGATATCGCTGTGGCCACTAATGCCATGCAGATCAAGACAGGCTCTTTGTCGCGTTCGGATCGTATGGCTAAATATAATCAGCTGCTGCGTATCGAAGAAGAGCTCGCAGAAGTCGCGACCTACCCAGGCCGCGATGCGTTCTTTAACTTGCGTTAAATAATCGAGACGGTATGCGTTTACTGTTGCTGCTTTTGCTGGCACTGGTCGGCCTGATCCAATACCCCTTGTGGGTGGGACGGGGCGGCTGGCTGTCGGTCTGGGATATGCAGCAGCAGGTCGCATCGCAACGTACGATCAACGAAGGCCTGCGCGCACGTAATCAGGCGCTGACTGCTGAAGTCGAGGATTTGCGTACAGGGACCGAAGCTGCTGAGGAACGCGCCCGCGCGGAGCTCAGCATGATGCAACAGGGCGAATTGTTTGTGCAGATTCTGCCGCCTGATGTCAAGGCGCCAGAAGTTAAGGTTAATCCTAAAGCCGCCGCAGCGCCAAAGCCTACAACACCACAACCAGCAGCAAAGCCACGCTAGACTGAACTGAAGTGATGACTATTTACTAGCAACAAAGCAAACCATCACAAAGTTTATTTTCCTTAGCTGCTTCATCATTGACAGTAGCTGACTCATTTTTCGTCTCTGACGCGATGGCCTGTCCTGAGAGTGGGCTAGGAATCCGGCTAGTGCTTGGGCTACGGATAGGGCTAGGGCTAGGGCTAGGGCTAGGGCGCTGAATTTGGATCGGTACCTCAGCGGAATCTGGCTTGCTTTGCCTGGTCTCGCTCCAAAGTTGCGCATGACTTTGCATCATCACCTCAGTGATCAACTCCGCAACCAGATAACCCTTGTTCCAGGCGATCCCTGTTCGGTCCGTCCTGCCAGCACTGAGTCTTTTTAGTACGAATGCGATGCCAGGTGTTCTCGGCCTGTAAATCAGACTGAGCTGCAGGCGCAGGGTATTTGCCTCAAACACTGTTCTGCCAGAAGTCGGTCCGAGCCCGTGCGGCCATCCTTGTCTGATGTGGATCTGATGTTGTTCTGCTAGATAGTCGTTACGCAGAACGAGTTGGCCAATTTTTCTGGATAGATCGTGGTCAGCAAAGTCCGCGAATACAGGAGGGGCGGGATTTAATGTCTCGATTTTCCATAGCGATTGTCCTGTCTCATTCGCGATTGTCTGAGCACTGGCATCGCGTCTCTTGGCAGGAGAGGTGTGCATGCCAGCGGGTACAAAGAGTGGCAAAATCGCTGCACTAAAGGCCTGATCTATTTTTTCAGGATGAGCGCCAGTCACGCTACCCACACGTGCGGCCTCGTATAGTGCAAGTTGTGCAATCTGTCTGACGTTCTGACTATGGGTGAGTTCCAGGATCAGGGCCGTGACAAGTAGTAGCGGGACCAGTACCAGACAGCTTTCAATGATTGCCGCGCCACTCTGCAGGTAGTCGTAATGTTTAATCCTCATTGCGGCAGTCTGGTCGCATGACCTGCATCTGTCGATTCGCAGAGTTACGTGTAGGGGTTAGAATAAGAATCTGCTGTATTCATATTCATTATCCAAATCCTTACTGCCGGATCACAATGACTTCTGCTGCCGATTTTCCATTTTTCCCTGGTGTTCGTTCGTTGCATTCCCCCGGGCCCTCGCATGTGCCTAAAGCCGTTCAGGATGCGATGACTAATCAACCGATGGATATGGGCGATCCGCGTGTCGATGGTTTTATCGCTGCGTGTGAGCGGGGATTGCGCGGGTTGTTGAATACAAAATCAGCTGATATTTTTATGTATGCGGCAAATGGACACGGCGCCTGGGAAGCCATGACCATCAACCTGATTGCTCCGGGCCAAAAGGTCTTGATCGCAGGTACAGGACATTTTTCAGACTCATGGGCGGTGCTGTCCGAAGCTATTGGCGCGCATGTCATTCGCTCGCCTTATAACGAAGGGTATCCGATTGATGTGGATGCTATCGAAAGCATCTTGCGCGCCGATACTACAAATGAAATCGTTGCCGTGTTCGCTGTCCATACTGATACGGCGAGCAGCACCACAACTGATATCCCGGCTTTGCGTCGTGCGATCGATGCGACAGGGCACCCCGCACTTTTTGTCGTGGACGTTGTTGCATCGCTGGGTGCGACCAAATTTGAAATGGATGCCTGGGGCGTCAACGCTGTCATCGGTGCTTCACAAAAGGGACTGATGACGCCTCCTGGCCTGGGTTTCTGTGCCGCTGACGAACGTGCCATGGAAGTCTGCAATAAAAATCCAGCTCCGCGTTTCTACTGGGACTGGAGATTGCGCAAGAGTGAGCTTTCTTATCGCAAGTTTTGCGGCACCCCGCCACAAAATCTCTTGATGGGCATGGAGGCCGCTTTTGGACTAATTGAAAAAGAAGGTGCTGAAAACGTTTTTGCCCGTCACCGCCTGCTCGCAGGTGCCGTGCAGGCGGCTGTTGAGGCCTGGTCCGCTGAGGGCCAGTTGCAGTTCCTGTGCAAAGTCCCTGACGCGCGTTCTGTCTCCGTTACAACGATCCTGGTCGCGCCAGGTGTTGACCCAGAAAAAATCCGTAAAGTCGCGCGCGAGCAGTTTCAGGTACTGATTGCAGGTGGTCTGGGCCAGTTTGCCGGACGCGTGTTTCGCATTGGTCACCTGGGCAGCTTGAATTCAGCCATGATTCTTGGTGCGCTGGGTGGCGTCGAAGCAGCGATGGAATCTGTCGGTTTGGCGACTGGAGGACAAGGCGTTCGCCGGGCGATTCAATATCTGGCTGAGCACACAAAATAGTATTCTCAGTACATGGCTTGCGCAGTTCGCTGTTCAAGCCATGTACTGATCAATGCAGGGATTTGCTGCCCGTGGCAGTGACTCCCTGAAACAATCCATCGGTATCAATCGCATCAAATAAGTATGGCTTGCCGCAAAACTCGCAAGCCACTTCGACCTTACCTTGTTCGAGCAGGATACTTTCAACCTCGACGCGACCAAGCAACTTAAGCATGTCAGCCACACGATCTCTCGTGCATGAACATTGCCAGGTCAGTGGCTGGGGATCAAAGGTCAGTAGAGTTTCTTCCCAGAATAAACGATGCAACATCAGATCCTGCTCAGTCGAGAGCATCTCATCGTGCTTCAACGTCTCAGCCAGATGAACGACCCTTGTCCATGACTCCTCGGCCGCATCATTTTCTGCCTGGTGCGCGCCGCCTTGCAGAGGGAGTCGCTGAAGCAACAGACCCGCGCAGCATTCGGTATTCGCAGCCAGCCAGATGCGTGTGTGCAGTTGTTCGGAGCGCAACATGTATTGTTCGAGCGCCTCGGAGATGCTTTCACCCTCAAGCGGAACAATGCCCTGATAGGCCTGACGTCCAGGTGTGTTTTTGGGTGGATCCAGAACAACTATAAACTTTGCAGAGCCACCAGGATTCAGGAGTGATTGCAGATCTCCATTTGGATCAATTGGACGGTCACGCAGTTTGACAGTTGCACGCAGACTCATATCCGCTCTGCACTCGGCAACCATTAAAGCAATCGCTCCATCGCCTTGTAATTGCAGCAGCAACGAACCATCGAACTTCAAGTTCGCGGCAAGTAAGGCTGACGCCGCCAGTAGCTCCCCGAGCAATGCGGCGATCACGGGAGGATAGTCGTGGTGCGCCTGCGCAGTATGCCAAGCGTCTCTCACCGAAACAGATTCGATACGAACGCTACGGTCTTCGAGTAAAAACTTTTTCAGGTAGTCTTGCATGCGTGCTTATCGATCGACCCGTTTGAGTTTCTGACGATACATCTGACCACGCTCGGCGTAGTTAGCGATATTGGCATGCATGCCTTTGATTTCGTCGTCAGAGAGTGTGCGTACAATTTTTCCTACACCGATCACGAGGCTCCCATCGGGAATTTCACGGCCTTCCGGAACAATCGCACCTGCGCCAATCAGGCAGTTTTTACCGATTTTGGCGTTATTCAGAATGATCGCCTGCATGCCAATGAGTGAGCCTGTTTCGATTGTGCAACCATGCAGCATTGCTTGGTGGCCAATGGTGACGTGGTGATCAATCACGAGCGAGCCCCCTGCGTCGGAATGCAGCACGCTGCCTTCCTGGATATTCGAGTGATGGCCAACGTGGATGAGCGTGTTGTCTCCACGGATACTGACGTTTGCCCAGATGCTCGCATGGGCTTCGACCAGGACATCCCCAATGATGTCAGCCGAATCAAAAATAAAAGCGGTGGGGTCGATCCTGGGGGTGAGGTCGCCGAGTTGATAAATCGCCATGGTGCTATGCGCTCAAATAAACTGTTGGTCAAGCCTATAGTTTACTCGGCTCGGCTGTCGCTTGGCCGCTCGGCTCGCCAGTGATACCCATCCTCATCCATCCGGGCGTAAATTCCGCTCCTGAACCAGTCGCCGTCAAAGGCCTGCGCGGTGAGCTCTGGCTGGCGCCAGAATGAATGAAATAGCGCTGGATCAGCGTGCCCATGCTGATCGAAACGATTTAGGGCAAGCTCCCCGGTTTCGCCTGGCATGACAGGCATCCCTGTCTCGCCGAGTAAGGCCAGGCGATGTCCGGGATATGGTTTGCCCAGACTGCCCGCACGGATAGGCCATTTTGAGTGGCTGTTGCCCAGAATCTGGCCGGTTTCACGTGTGCCAAACATCTCGTTAGGCGTGACGTTGAGTGTCTGCATGCACCACTCTGCAACCGCCTCAGGCAGGTTGTTGCCCGTGGTGGCCAAGCTGCGTAAGCTAAATGCCGAACTGATGCCATGCGTAAGCGAGAGATGACTAAGGGCTATAAGCGTCTCGGCTGGCAAGCAGGCACTGCTGACACGATAGCGCTGGAGCATTTCGAATACTTTTGTATTTGGATAGGTTTCGTTCGTGGCGATCATGGATTGCCCGAAATATAGTGTCGGCAATAATGCTTGCAGCAGACCTTCGGAGCGGAACCATTCACTAGGAGACCACATCACATCAGCGCCATGCGGGAACCAGTTTTGTGAGGCAACAAAGGCCGGTAGGCTCCCGATCAAGGCAGAGTGGGAGAGCAGCATGCCAACGGCCCCCTCGTAGAGCAGGATGGCTGGATCGGATGCCCGGGTCACAACCGCTTTAAAGGAGTTAGGCTGGCGCAACAGCAAATGACGCCAGTGCAACACCCGATCGTCCTGAATGTCGATCCCGATCAGTTGTTTAAGCGATGGGTATCTTGAGAGCTTACTGAGCATCAGGCTTGCGGCGGAGTTGTCAAAAATCGCAACCCGAGCCTCTGCATCTCGTATACGTTGTTCCAGGGCTTGTGTCGTGTTGTTTGGAGAAAAGGGGACGACCACCGCACCTAAACTGTAGCAAGCAATATGTGCGACCAAGGCCTCTGGTCGCTGCGCTGTGATCAGTGCTACCCGGTCACCTTGCCTGACACCCATGCGTATCAGGCCGTTTGCAAGCTGGTTCGCTGTGCTCGACAGGCGCTCGTATGTCCAGATCTCTCGCGTGCCTGTGTGGGTCTCGTAAAAGAGAGCAATCCGTCTGGCATCAACGGAGCTATTCGCCCAGCGATGACAACATTCCTGACCCATATTGAAATGGGTCGGGACAAGCCAGCGGAAAGAGTCGTACAGAGACTGATGTTGGTCAACCATACCTATTCGGGGAGCATTTAGTTTTTTTAGAATCCCCTAGCATCGCTCAGCCCGAGACTAAGTGCAATACACCTTTGTGTGTGTAAGCAACACTTAAGGGTTTTTACCTGTATTCATAAGACGAGTCTTTGCGAGCAGATCGTGTAAAAACTGCTGCTCCGGCGTAAACCAGGTCGGAATAAATACAGTAAAAGGTGCAAGAACGATGAACATCAGCGTCGAGGGCCAGTGTGTCAGGAGAGATAATCCCCATACGAGCAGGGCCCCACACAGCGGCAGAATCCACATCAGCGCATAGCGAATCAGGAGCTGCGGCAAGCGTGCACGTGAGCCATCGATACTCAGCAGACGTATATTCCAGGCTTTCATGGGAAGGGTCTGGCCGCTACGGGCCCAGCAGGCAATGAAGTACAAGCCAATAGCGATGAACAACCAGATTTGTCTGGTGTGGCGCAGCATCAAGGCATGCTTGCTCTGAGTCAGTGTGTCAAATAGGTAATCTGCGAGGAAAACAACGCCAAACAGCAGGACGCCCTCGTACATCATTGAAGCAAAGCGACGTGCCCGCGGGGCGGCGGGCACGTTTGCGAGAGAAAGGCTCGTGGGCACAGAGGATGATTTCATACGGGTATTATCCCGCACTTTACGTAGTATGACCTACCTTTACCAACCACTTGCCAGTCTCGAAGTCTTTTTGACGATTAGATCATCTGACCCATTTTGGTCTTTGCGCGAGCAGTTGCTGTGAATGACACGAGGCCATTGAACAGCTTGCCGACTGCGCGGATAGGATGGGGACGAAACTGCTCTTCCATTGCGTGAGCAAGGAGTTCGCGCTCAAGGCTGTCTGTCAAACGGCTAGTGTTGTTGATCTGCATGATAATTTCCTGTGCGGGTTAGGGATAACCCTATTATTAGGGAAAACCCGTAACTATGCAAATCAAATATAGGGATAACCCTATAAAGGGCAGAAAACATCCTTAAAATATCAAATTGTTGCGTTGCGGCAACAACACTAAGTGCGATAACTGTCCGATACCAGTTCAAAATTAAACAATCTGCAATCTAGTGCACCATTAAAAATCGGTGTGCGACGATTCGCTTTGAGACGCAAGTGCTTAGGTAAATCCAGATCAGATGTAATGATGTTGACCTGCCAGCCCGCAAATTCTTTTTTAAGATTTGAGGACCACTCCCGCCAGAACTCAAGGTCTTCTTCGTCTAGCCGTTCACCATAGGGTGGGTTAGTCACCATCCAGCCAGTTGGGGCAGGAGCCACCGCATCGCGTGCATCGCCAAGCTCAAAATGAATCGTGTCCTCGGTTAGAAAGGCACGCTCGGCATTACGCTGGGCGGCTTCAATGGCCATGGGATCCGCATCAATACCGACTAGAGGCGCCTCAAGACCCGGCAGGATACGCGAGGTCGCTTCTTCTTTGAGGTCTGCCCAGCGTTGTGGCTGGTGATCACGCAGACGTTCAAAACCAAAAGGACGCGTAATGCCAGGAGGAACACCCAGTGCGATCCAGGCCGCTTCGATGAGAATTGTGCCGCTACCGCAGAAAGGATCGATCAATGCGCCAGCAGGATCCCAGCCCGATAGTGCCAGGATGCCTGCTGCGAGGTTCTCGCGCAAAGGCGCGTCGCCCTTGTCGAAACGCCAGCCGCGTTTAAAGAGTGATTCGCCAGACGTATCCAGATAAAGCGTGGCAGTGTCTGCCGACAGGAATAAATGTACACGTGCATCGGGACGCACGGTATCAATCGATGGACGCGCGCCTTCGAGTTCACGCAACCTGTCACAGATGCCGTCTTTCGCGCGCAGGTTGCAATACTGCAAGCTTTGCATCGGGCTGCGTACAGCAGAGGTATCTACGCGCAACGTATGCTCGGGGCCAAACCAGCGTTCCCAGGCGATTGATTGCGCGAGCTCAAGGATGTCATCCTCTCGTTGCACCGGAGCCTGGCCCAGGCGGACCAGAATCCGCGTGGCAAGTCTTGAATAAAGATTGGCACGTTGTACACCCCACCAGTCCGCCTCAAAATGACAGCCCGCGCGGGTAGGTTGAACATTGTCATAACCGAGCGCAGTGAGTTCGGCAGCGAGTGCTTCTTCGAGGCCCATCGGGCAGGGGGCAAAAATCGCAAAGATTTCCGCATCGTGAATGATGCGCGGCGCTCCGGAGAAACGCGACTGCGCAATCCGTGGTGCCTCGTATTGATGTGGTTCCTCGTACTCGCGTGGTGCGTTGTACTGATTTGTGTCGGTCTCTGCGGGCGTGCTCTGCGCGCCGTCGTCTTCTTCGAACATGTCATCCCAGCTTGCAGCGGGGATTTCATCGTCGTATGAGGTCATCTTAGGCGAGGGAGGCAAAGAGGCGCGCGCATAACCTGATTCTTGACGCGGTTTCCGTTCGTCGCGACGCTCGTAATTTGATGGACGCGAGCTCTTTGACTGGACGCCTTTTGAAGACGCCACACGCGCACTCGGCTGGCGCGTGGTGCGGCGCGGATCATCACTACCCGTCCGGGGGGTGGCTGGACGACCCTCGCGTCTTGGGCGATCATCGTAATTGCGTGGCTCCTGAGCAGGGCTCAGCTCAGGATGTGCGATTTCTGTTTGACGGGCGACTTTTACTTTTTCGTGCGTGATCTGCGCAACCTTGCGCGCGCGCGCGCCGATGCGTGTGCGTGGTTTTTCTTGGGTCGATGGGCGCTCAGCGGTTTTAGCGCGTGGTTTGATCGACAAGGTCTTACGACCGGAATCCTGCTCAGACATATAAACCTATTAGAAAGGCTTGACGACAACCAGCACCGTCACAGCAACTAGCATCAACACGGGGATTTCGTTGAACCAGCGATAAAAAACATGAGAGCGCCGATTGGCGCCTTGTTCGAATTTGCGCAGCAACACACCACAGCCATGGTGATAACCGATGATGAGCAGCACAAAAAATAATTTCGCATGCATCCAGCCGTTACCGGGTCCACGACCGATACCGTACTGGATGTACAGCCACAGACCTAACAATACCGCCGGCACGGCAAGTATCGTCATGAATCTATAGAGGCGTCTGGCCATACCTGCGAGTGTTTTCAACACGGCAGGATCAGACTCCTGGGCCATGTTCACAAAAATGCGCGGCAGGTAAAACAGCCCGGCAAACCAGGATGCAATAAAAACGATATGGAAAGCTTTAATCCAGAGCATGATTCATTTAGCCTCTGATTTGACCATTACCCTGCAAGACCCACTTTAAGGTAGTGAGCCCTTCGAGGCCAACAGGGCCGCGGGCATGCAGACGGTTAGTAGAGATGCCGATCTCCGCGCCCAGGCCATATTCAAAGCCATCTGCAAAGCAGGTCGGCAGATTGACATAGACTGAGCTCGAGTCGACCTCGCGTTGAAACTGCTGCGCGCTGGCAATATCTTTCGTCACGATGGAATCGGTGTGACCCGAGCCCCAGCGCTCAATGTGCGCAATGGCCTCGTTCATCGATTCGACCACTTTGATTGACAGTACGGGGCCGAGATATTCAGTGCCCCAGTCTTCGTCAGTTGCAAGCAGTGCAGCAGGCACCAATGACTGAACCACAGGGCAGCCACGCAACTCAACACCGTGATCGATGAATCTTTTAGCCAATGCGGGTAATACGGATTGAGCAACAGAGGCATGGACGAGCAAAGTTTCCATCGCACCGCACACACCGTAACGGTAGGTCTTGGCGTTAAAAGCAATATCCGAGGCTTGGACCAGATCCGCGTATGCGTCAATGTATACGTGGCAGTTGCCATCCAGGTGCTTGATCATCGGGACGCGCGCTTCTTCGGCTAAGCGCTTGATGAGGCTTTTGCCCCCACGTGGAATGATCACATCGATGTGTTCTGTCATGGTGATCAGCATCCCAACCGCGGCGCGGTCTGGCGTGTCAATCACCTGCACTGCACTGGCGGGCAGGCCAGCCGCAGCCAACCCCTGTTGCACGACCCGACCGAGTGCGAGATTAGAGTGCAGGGCTTCGCTGCCACCGCGCAGGATGGCCGCATTGCCTGATTTCAGGCACAACGCTGCGGCATCAATTGTGACGTTAGGGCGCGATTCATAAATGATTCCGATTACACCCAGTGGTACGCGCATTTGCGCAACTTGCATGCCGTTGGGACGCACAGTCGATGCGGTCAAGCCACCTACCGGATCAGGCATGGCTGCAATCTGACGTAAACCCTCGATCATCACATCGATGCTTCGATCAGACAGCGTCAGTCTGTCCAGGAGTGCTGGCTCAATATTGCGCGCCCGCGCGGCTTCGAGGTCGAGTTTGTTTGCTGCCTGGAGTGCTGTGCGCTGCTCACCGAGTGCGTGAGCCATCGCGATGAGCGCCTGCGCCTTTTGCGCCCCAGTTGCGCGCAGCATTGCACGAGACGCTTGTCTGGCACGCTGTCCTATAGCCAGCATTGAGTCTTGTAATGTAGTCATGGCAATACCGATTTAAGCAATTCAGAAACGAATAAAGTGAAGATTATCGTGCGACCGCTACGCGCATCGCCAGGCGGGTCATTTCTTCCCAGGGGTCTTGTAGCCGTCCGTTGACATATAAACCCTTGATCAGGCGATCGACTTCGTGGGCATGCTGGACTGCCGCGACCCAGTTGCGACCAGACACGCGATTCAGTGCCTGTCTGGCAAGACGCTCGTGCTGACCAAAGACACGCTGTGAGCGTAGCATGGCAGACATATCTTGTCCCGCTGCCGTGCCTTGCGCAATGCGAGCGAGGATGCGGATTTCTTCGCCAATCGCCCATAAAACCAGAGGCAGGGCTTCGCCTTCAGCTTTGAGCCCTGCCATGATCCTGACCATTCGGGGCACGTCCCCCACTAGCATGGCATCACGCAGCCCAAAAACGTCATAGCGCGCCACATTCATGACCGCTTGCTCAACCTCTTCGTAGGCGAGCATGCCTGGTTCGAAGAGCAATCCAAGCTTGAGGATTTCTTGATGGGCAGCGAGCAGATTACCTTCGACCTTGTCGGCAAGCCATTGCAATGTGGCCCGGTCGGCCTGCTGAGATTGCCGGGCGAGACGTAGAGAAATCCACTCTGGCAACTGATGCCGCTCGATATTAGCCATCTCAAGCGCTGTGCCGGCATTAAATAATGCGCTAGCCCATTTGCCTTCGCGCGCTGCTCTGTCGAGTTTTGGCAGCGAGACGATCGTCAGGACCTCGTCGGCTTGTCCCTGACAGCGCGATGCCAGTGCAATTAACGCGTCCGCACCTTGTTTGCCAGGTTTGCCAGTCGGGATGGAGATTTCCATTAGCTGTTTGTCACCAAACAGTGATCCGCTACCTGAGGCGACACCCAATGCACTCCAGTCGCTACGCGCATCCATGACAAATGAAGTGCGATCCAGAAATCCTGCTGCGCGTGCAATCGCGCGTAGAGCATCTGCTGCCTCAATGGTCAGCAGAGGATCATCGCCCGTCACAACAAACAGGGCCGCTAAGCTCGCACCTGGTTTGGCGAGCGATTGAATCAGTCTGTCGGTATCCACTCAGATACCCATCAGTCAGGATTGATCGGAATCGGATTGGGCGTGAGCGAGGGATTTTGCCATGGGCTGGGGATTACGCCAGGCAGACGTGCTGGCTTGGCAGTTTCGTGCTCAACATCATCCTCGCCAGGTTCGGCCTGAACAACATCCCAGCGCTCTTTCACATCCGGTGCCGTAATCCGACGCATGATGCGGGTCACGAGACTTTTTTGCATGTCTTTGAACAGCGTTGCGGCCTCGCCTTCTTTGGCCTGCACGACGCGATCATCAAAAGGCATGTTACGCACGGAATACAGCGTGGTGTCCGGAATAATGATCCGGTTTTTCGCATCAACCAGTCGATAGGTGTAGCGCAAGGAGAGTTCGAGCTCCTCGATCTTGCCTTGAGAGTTTAGGGATACCTGACGGGTATTTCTGATCTCGGAGACTTGTTCGAGTTTGGCTTGTGCAAGTTTTTGAGCCTTTTTGAGCTTCAGTGCATTCAGTGCACCTGGGCTATCCGCATCATCATCCACATCGAAATCCGTTGCCCTGACCATCATGTCGGAAGTTTCGATAATTTTTGTGTTAGGTGAGGCCGCACGGATCGCCCGACGTATATCTGCACCAAACTGGGAGTTTTGAGGAATCGTGATGTATAACGAATCAAAAGGCATAGGCGTGACGCCCTGCATTCTGAAACCGCAAGCCGTCAGCATCAATACAGCGAGACCAACCAAAAGTCGGCCGCACACCCGTGCAGAACGGTGTGCAAAATTGTTGTCTAGTGCTGTCAGACGATTCATCAAACCCTGATCCTGTTTAACCGACTACGTTGACGAGTTTACCGGGTACAACAATCACGCGTTTAGGAGGACGGCCCTCGAGATTACGGACCACAGCCTCATGTTCGCATGCCATTTGCTCAATTTGCTCTTTTGTAGCCTCTCGCGCAACTGTCAGGTTACCGCGAAGTTTGCCGTTTACCTGCAAAACCAGCTCAAGCTGGTCGGTGACCAGAGCGGATTCGTCGACCAGAGGCCACGGGGCATCGAGTAAGTCGCCATAAACGGCCGCGTAACCGAGTTCTTCCCAGAGTTTCCAGGTAATGTGGGGTACAACCGGGTAGAGCACACGTAACAGCACACCCATCAGTTCTGCCGTTGCCGCATCCGCCAGCGCTGATTCGCCAAGTTTTGCATCATCAATTGCATTGAGCATTTTCATGCAGGCAGACACCACCGTGTTGTATTGAATACGCTGGTAATCGTAATCGGCTTGCTTGAGCAATGTGTAGATCTCAAACCGCAGTTTTTTGATGTCCTGTGTGGCACTTGACCAATCCGCTGCGACACCGACTGATTTTAGACCGCGTGCAATCAAAGACTGCTTATTTTGGCCGAGCGACCAGAGGCGACGCAGAAAACGGTTTGAGCCCTCGACACCAGAGTCTGACCATTCGAGCGTTTGCTCAGGTGGTGCTGTAAACATGACAAACAGGCGTGCGGTATCCGCACCTTGTGTATCGATCAGCGATTGCGGGTCTACACCGTTATTTTTGGACTTGGACATGGTGCCCACGCCGCCATACGTAATCGCACGGCCATCGCTTTTGAGCTGAGCGCCAGTGATGGAGCCTTTCGCATCGAATAAATTCTCGACCTCTTCGGGCCAGAAATACTCAACACCACCTTTTTCGTTTTTAGTCGAATAGATGTGGTTGAGCACCATGCCCTGACAGAGCAGCTTTGTGAAGGGCTCATCGAATTTAACCAGACCCAGATCACGCATGACCTTGGTCCAAAAGCGTGCATAAAGCAAGTGCAGCACGGCGTGCTCAATGCCGCCGATGTACTGATCCATCGGCATCCAGTAATCATTGCGGGCATCGACCATTGCCTGGTCGTTACCTGGCGAGGTGTAGCGCATGAAATACCAGGAGGAATCAATAAACGTATCCATTGTGTCGGTTTCGCGACGCGCAGGCTTGCCGCAAGAGGGGCACTTGCAGGACAGGAATGCCTCGTGTTTGGCCAGTGGGTTACCGCTGCCATCTGGAATCAGATCGGCGGGTAACACGACTGGGAGATCTTTTTCTGGCACAGGCACCGCACCGCAATCTGCGCAATGAATGATTGGGATTGGCGTGCCCCAGTAGCGCTGGCGTGAGATACCCCAGTCACGCAGACGCCAGGTGGTCTGGCGCGTACCCAATTCGAGAGATTCAAGTTTGGTTGCAATCGCATCGATCGCCTGCACAAAATTCAGGCCGTTATATTCCGCAGAGTTGATCAGGACGCCAGATTGCTTATCTCCGTAGGACTCGCTCCAGACTTTGTCGTCAAAGGGTTTGTCGCCCACCTGAACAACTTGCTTGATCGTCAGGCCATATTTATTCGCAAAAGCAAAATCGCGCTCGTCATGCGCTGGTACGCCCATCACAGCGCCATCGCCATAGCTCATTAGTACGTAGTTGCCTACCCAGAGGGGGACTTGTGCGCCGGTGATGGGATGCGTGACGGTCAGCCCTGTGTCGAGACCTTCTTTTTCGCGCGTGGCGAGCTCCGCCTCAGTTGTGCCGCCTTGTTTGCAGTGCTCAATGAATGCCGCCAAGGCTGGGTTGGTCTGTGCAGCATGCGTAGCCAGTGGGTGCTCCGGTGCGACTGCACAAAAAGTCACCCCCATGACGGTATCTGCACGCGTCGTGAAGACAAACATTTTGCCGTCCTGGATCAGCTGGCCCGAGGCATCCTTGATCGAATGCGGGAAAGCAAAACGCACACCTTCGCTTTTACCAATCCAGTTTTCCTGCATGGCGCGCACGCGGTCAGGCCAGCCGTCCAGACCGTGCTGCACTTGTTCAAGCAACTCGGGAGCATATTCTGTAATACGCAAGTAGTAGCCAGGGATTTCACGTTTTTCGACCAGCGCACCTGAGCGCCAGCCGCGACCGTCAATCACCTGCTCATTGGCGAGGACAGTGTTGTCGACCGGATCCCAGTTCACAACTTGTGTCTTGCGGTAAGCGGTACCTTTCTCAAGCATTTTGAGAAATAGCCACTGATTCCATTTGTAATAACTTGGATCACACGCACACATCTCGCGTGACCAATCGATCGCCAGACCCATCGCTTTCATCTGCTTTTTCATATATGCGATGTTGTCGTAGGTCCATTGCGCAGGGGGGACTTTTGATTTGATGGCCGCGTTTTCAGCAGGCATACCAAATGCATCCCAGCCCATTGGCATGAGCACATTAAAGCCGCGCATGCGTAACTGACGGCTCATCATGTCATTGATCGTGTAGTTGCGCACATGGCCCATATGCAACTTACCGCTTGGGTAAGGCAGCATTGAGCATGCATAGAATTTGGGCTTGGGATTGCCTTTCGCATCGAGCGCGTATTCGGTTACACGATAAGCATCGCGCGCATCCCAGTTGGAGTGGGCGGCGGCCTCAACGGCGGTGGGCTGATAACGTTCTTGCATAGGGTGCGGCATAAATACGGCCAAATAAAAAAGGTGAGGGCTGAGTCAGCTGGGGCTAGCCTGTCATTATAGGCTAGCGCTCAATGCAAACAGCCCCGCGAGGGCGGGGCTGTCTGAAGCTGTCTAACTAAAGAAACCAGACTGAATTACTTCAGTTTTGTTTCTTTGTAGTCAACATGCTTGCGAGCAACTGGATCAAATTTCTTGATCAGCATTTTCTCAGGCATGTTGCGCTTGTTTTTAGTCGTTGTGTAGAAATGACCCGTTCCAGCGCTGGACTCGAGTTTGATCTTTTCGCGAACACCTTTTGCCATGATGGGCTCCTAATTAAGCGACTACGCCGCGTGCGCGCAGGTCAGCCAAAATGACGTCGATGCCGAGTTTGTCGATTGTGCGGATAGCATTTGTGGATACGCGCAGGCGCACCCAACG
>CAIPID010000507.1 GCA_903865015.1 uncultured beta proteobacterium
CTGTGCAAACGACTGCTTGACTTGCAACTTCTGACCGCGAATTTCCATCACATGCACATCAACCGATGCATGGTGCGTTTGTGGATCGATCACGACCTTGCCTGACGGCCCTTCAATTGAAAGACCGCCTTCAAGCACTTTGAGCACGTCATCCCGTTTGATGCTTCCCGCCTTTTGTACGGCTGCAGCCCACAGTTTTGTGGTCTGGTACTGCGAAGCAGCCATTTCACTGATCGCTTTGTCCGAACCGTATTTTTTTGTCCAAGCACTGACAAAGGCTTTGCTTGCACCGGTATTGAGTTCCGGTGAATAGTTGTAAGCCACCAGGATGCCATCGCCTTCTGCAGCGGTCAGCACTTGATGCTCATTGCCAACACCGAGCGTGGTCGATGCCATTGGAATCTTCGCCTTCATACCTGCAGCAGCCCACTGACGGTAGAACGAAAGATGCGCGCCACCCACCAGCGCTGAGATCACGAAATCAGGCTTAGCATCCTGAATTTTCTTGATGGTTGAATTGAAGTCGGCCACATCCAATGGGAAAAATTCAACCCCAGCGGCAGAGCCTCCGTTGTCTTTCAAATATTTCTGAAACCAACGCGCCATGTACTGACCGTAGTTGTAATCTGCCGCCAGGATGTACGCCTTCTTGCCATTGAAAGCCTTCATCGCATAAGGCACCAAAACCTCTGCTTGTTGCGCGGGCGTGATACCGGTCAGCACACTGTTTCGGTCACAGACTCCACCTTCATAAAGTGGGGTGTAGAAGTACAACGTTTTCTCTCGATTCAAGAGCGGACGGATGGCTTCTCGCGATGCAGACAAGATGCCTCCGATGACCAAATCTGCTTTGTCTTGGCGAGTCAGTTGCTGCGCAAACTTGGTGTACTGAGCCATGTCGGACTGCGTGTCGTAGCCGATTTTTTTGACTTTTCGACCCAGCAAACCACCTGCCGCATTGATTTCATCGATCGCCAAATCAAGACCCATGTTCATGGGCTTGCCGTAAGCATCAAAGTTGCCAGAGGTATCCAGCAAACTGCCGAGCTTGATGTCATCCGCTGCCCATGCCGCTGGTGAAAACTGCGCTGCCATCAGCGTTGCGGCTGCGATTGCAAGTGCTTTACGTCTTTGAATCATGTGGTGTCTCCTTCAGGTTGAATATGAATTGGCGATGTCGTGACTACTGATCGCTGTCGCCACAGCGGTCATTCTTTTTCGAGTGGTTTTGTCGATGTCAGCGCACTTTGAACATCTGCGCCCAGAACATCACCGACCCTTTGCAGAACCGGCATCTGCAATGCCATGTCCAAAATGCTGTTGACAACCTGGTTGATAGGCGAGTTGTTTGCGACAGTGGTCTGTGAGCCGTCTACCGCCACCTGCCTGCGCCCCAACTCCATGCCACCAATGTGATTTATACGGATCGAATCAATTTTTTCTACCGGCTTCATCATTTGCGCCGCCAATTCAGGCAACTTGTCCAAACGATGGATCTCAAGACGTTGATGAAGTAATGCTTCCGAAGTGAGGTTTTCTGCTTGTATCAATGCAGACCGTCCTTGTGCTTCCTCTGCCATGCGCAATTTATCGGCCTGCGCATGCCGCTCAATATTTTTGGCCTTTGTTTCTGCTTCCACCAACCATGCATCGGTTTGGGATTTGGTCTTGGCCATCAATATGGCGGCATCTTTCTGAGATCGAGCCATCCCAATTTCCCGCTCTCTTTCAACAATGACTTTTTCGCGCTCCGTTTGCACACGCTCTTGGACCATCACCACTTTGGCTTTGACCTGCTCGGTTTCTGCGATAACTTCTGCCTCTTGTTTTTGTTTTTGTGCCAGAGCGACAGCCATTTCGACCCGATGAATCTCTTTACTCAAATGCGCCTCTTGGCGTTCTTTTTCCAGCGATTTGTCTTTATGAATTTCGGCGACTTGAATTTCCATTTCCCGCTCAATCCGCGCTTGTTCCGACAATCGCTGCGCCTCTTCCTGCTTCTGCGCCGTCTTTGCTTTGGCGTCTGCTTGTGCTTCTGCCAAATTCAAGACTTGTGCAATGGTTGCGTGCTCTTGCTCGCGTTCGATTTCCAACCTTTTCTTCATCGCTTCCAGCTGCGTTTTCCGGACCGAAATTTCAGCATCAGTTTCAATTTCTGCGCGCTTTTTCTTATTGCTGGCGACAATCTCAGCCAACTTCCGCATACCCACCGCATTGAATGCGTTGTTCTCATTCAGTGATGAAAACGATGCTTGATCCAACCTTGTCACGGAAACCGATTCAAGACTCAATCCTTTTGCTTGCAATTCTTCGCTGACGCGATGCTTCACTTCTTTGACAAATTTGCCTCGGCCTTCATGCAATGCATCCATGGTCAACGTTGCAGCAACAGCTTGCAACGCATCCACAAAAGGTGCTTCCAAATAATCCGACAATGTTTCTCCGCGCAAGGCATCGGCTCCAAATGCCTGCGCCGCCGTGGCAACGCCTTCGACTGTTGGTTGCACTCGGATATGGAATTCAACCTCCAGATCAACACGAAGACGATCTTCCGTGATCAAACTTTTCTCTCCCGCCCGCTTCACTTCTAAACGATGGGTCCTCATGTTGATTTCATCAATGCGATGAAGAAATGGCAGCGCAATAACGCCGCCATCCAGTGCCACCCTTTGGCCACCGGCACCTGTTCGAATCAACGCCGCATCTCTGGTTGACTTTCTGTAAAACCGCTGCATCAAAGCGATGACAACACCAACTACAACGATGGCGAGAACTACCCATGCGAACCAATTCATCTGTATCTCCTGACTTCTGTTCAGCAGATGCGCACACCCGCTTTTAATTTCCATGGAAAATGATAGCTCGATTTAATTTCCTTGGAAATCAATTTCTCGAAAACCTAGGGTATGTCCTAATCAGGGAACCGTCAGATGAAGTGGTTCAGAACGCGAAAAGCATGGCCGTGCGCTTCAGCTAGGTAGATAGGTGCGCTGGTATATCCATTGCTGCGGTAGTCAATGCCACGGACACTGGAGAAGTTCAAAGGCTTAACCACGGAGGTCAGCCATTCTTCGTTACTAAAGGAGAGTGCCCTACTCGCCAATGCAGCAAGAAAGTGCATGCCCTCATAGGTAGATTGCCCAATGGCATTGAGCGTGGGTGCTCGTTCGCCATAGCGCGTGTAATAGCGTTCCTTAAATGACATGTTGGCCTCGCTTTTAAGTGCCGCGAAATAGCCGGAAGAAACAAAAAGTCCATCGGTGTTCTCTGCACCAATTGCCAACAATCCATTCTCTTCAATTGCGCATGACAAGCGAATGATTTTTGTGCTGAGCTTCAAGCGACCGAATTGTCGGTTGAAATCAATCGCATCCTGCCCGACCAACGAGATCAGGATGGCATCAGGCAAGCATTGTTCAATGAGTTCGAAAATCGCATCGAAATTTTGACGCCCCGGCCCCTGCCCAATGTGCAGGTAGTGCTCAGAAATGACCTCAGCACCGCTTTCATTCAGGTACGCTTTTGCAAGTGCATGAGACTTGCGCGGCCAAATGTAATCGTTACCGATCAACATCCATCGTCTTGCACGATAGCGCTCTGTAAGCAACCGTATGGCGGGACGCAACTGTTTGTCTGGCGTCTCACCAATGGCATATACACCTGGGGTTGTCTCACCGCCCTCATACAGAGGCGTGTAGACATAGGGAACTTTGCTGTATGCAACTTTTTTGATGATGTTCCGAACTGAGCTTGTGTGCATACCGACGATGGCGTCCACCCGGACCGTTGACAAGGCGTGCTGCGCATTGAATTCGACATCGGCCTCGTCATCTGCACTGAAGCAATGAGAACGAATCATTCGACCGCAAATACCACCGACTTCGTTAAGTTCCTCGATAGCCAACATGGCGCACGCCATTGTGGACGGACCCCATACACCTGCAACGCCATCATTGGGGTTAAAAAGCCCCACACGAAAATCGCGGACCGTCCCACGTCCTTTGCCATCAGCAGCGCAGTGGATTGCTGCCGGTACGGACTTTGCACTCGACGCCATGACGAATCTCCACTTCAGCGAAAAAAAATTTGGTTTCTTTGGAAAAGATTACTACAATTTGGACCGACAGCACACTCTGACTAACCCGAGCAATGCAAAAAAATCTAGATTCATTTCTGCCGATTCTGCTTGAGAACGCTCATCGGCATTTCAATCAGCTGTTGACTCAGGCACTCGCTGCCGAAGGAATGCAACCTGATTTCTGGCGTGTACTTTTTGTGCTCGGTGATGAGAAGGGGCGCACCATGGGTGATCTTGCGGAATCACTGGGCATGAACCCGCCGAAGGTCAGCAAACTCATGGACAAGATGGTGAGTAAAGGCCTAGTTCTGCGCAATGCAGACGGACAGGACAGTAGGCGTGTGTTGGCCTACATCACTGACAAAGGGCTAACTACGTTGCAGCGAATGTCTTCACCCGTAGAAAATTTTGAAGCGCAACTTGAAGCCAAACTTGGGGCTGCAAGTCATAAGCAATTACAAAAAATACTGATCAAAATTCAGAAAGACTTTACCTCTTAACGTTTGCCTATATAGACAAACCTCGAAATGCTCAAGCACACGGGCGAGCTGCCCATCATCGGCGTCAACACCTTCCGCAACCCCAAGGGCGACGAAGTCATGGAAACGCTGGAGCTGGCCCGCTCGACCGA
>CAIPID010000508.1 GCA_903865015.1 uncultured beta proteobacterium
CAGGCTATGAATCATTTCCGATGAAATATCCATCAGCAGACTGACAAAGCCTAACACCCAGATGCTTTTGGGAATGACGCCTGTGTTTGCGTCCTGCGTCTTGTCTCGTGTGTCCATGCTTGAATCATAGACAACAAAACGCTCAATTTGGTTTAAATTGATTAAAAAACAATCTAATCGGAGATCTATTTGAATTCGCTCACTTCGCTACAAATTATGCAGGATGCTCCTGTGATCCCCGTTATTGTCATCAATGATGCGTCGTATGCTGTGCCACTTGCGCGAGCGCTTGTAGCGGGTGGGATTCGCATGCTGGAGGTGACGTTAAGAACGGCTGCCGCCCTGGATGCAATCAAACATATCGCGCAAGAGGTGCCCGAGGCAATCGTTGGAGCAGGCACTGTCTGTCATCCACGCGATGCGGAGTCTGCGCAGCGCGCAGGGGCCCGATTTGCAGTCAGTCCTGGCTACACCCAAACTCTGGGTCAATATTGTCGCCAGAGTGGTTTGGCACTGTTGCCTGGAGTGAGCACGGCAAGCGAAATCATGATGGCCATGGAGGATGGGTATACGGAATTGAAATTTTTTCCGGCCATGCAGTCCGGCGGCGTAACAATGCTTAAAGCATTAAGTGGTCCATTCGGAAACATTAAGTTTTGTCCGACTGGCGGGATTACGCCTCAGAATGCGAGTGAGTTTCTGGCGTTAAAGAATGTGATGTGTGTAGGAGGCTCATGGCTCGCGCCAGGTGACATGATGGTCGCTGGGGATTATGCGCGCATCGCGCAGCTTGCCCGCGAGGCTGTCGCGTTAAAGCGCAGTGCTCTCTAGACGATTTTTTACTGCTTGCGGTGCCGGCAGGCTGGAGACCGCTCCCCAGCCCTGCACGGAGATAGAGGCCGCTGCATTGGCATAGCGCACTGCAGTCTGTAAATCATCGTTTGCAGCGAGTCTGGCCAGTAAATTTCCACAAAAACAGTCGCCCGCACCGGTCGCATCCACGGCCTGCACCTGATGGGCTTTGACGATCGCTCGCAAACCAGACTCAGGCTCGCTTGCGAGCGCACCCTCCGCGCCGAGTTTGAGTACGACACGCCTCGCACCTTGCGCATGAGACCAGTCAACGATCGCCTCTGGCGTTGAAAGCCCTGTAAGCGTCGTCATGTCATCCATACTCGGCAGGAATAAGTCACATTCCTTCATGGCTGAGGTGATGGCAACTCGCGCGCGATCGAGTGGCCAGAGTTTGAGCCGCAGGTTTGAGTCCAGAGAAATGAATGTATTTGCCGATCTGGCCATACGCATGGCGGCAAACGATGTTTCGCAGGCCGACTCTGATATGGCAAGAGAAATTCCTGACAGGTGCAGCCATTTTGATTGCTCGATGATCTGTTTGGGTGTGCCTTGCAGCCACGCAGGTGTCATCTTGCTCGCAGCAGATCCAGCGCGACGATACGTAAAGACATGGCCATTTTTTGTGTGCGTAACAAAATAAATTCCCGTTGGTGCATCCGCGTCGGTGCTTATACCCTCAACACAGACCCTTTCTGATTGCCATAGCTTGCGAAGAGAGTCGGCGAATGTGTCATCTCCCAGCCTGGTCAGATAGGCGCTTCGGGCGCCTGCGCGCGCGGCTGCGATGGTGGCGTTACTTGTGTCACCGCCAAATCCTTGCAGATAAAGAGCTTGCTCAGGGTCTGTCTGGTTGAATTCAATCATTGCCTCGCCGAGCGAAACGATGTCGTATTTTTTATTATTCATGTCAATATGGTACTTAGAGGTCTTGTTTGCCTGAATTCAATCTTGTGATCATATTGCGAACAAAGTCTATATTGGTGCGCAGGCTGTAATACTCCCCGCCTAGCGCCTTAGGAACCCGAAGTGATTTCGCACGTTGATCCAATTGATTAATTTTTTTAATGTAGTTTTCAGTCTGGTTGGTGTCGTAGTTTGAGACCAGATCTTCTTCAAAAAACTTTAACGAACCATATACTTCGTTTATCCTGCTGTGCGCCCGACTCAGTCTATAGACAGGCATGGTCTTGAGCAGCGGGTAAGCAAAAGCAAATAGGGGCAAGAGCAAAATGAATATCCTGTCGATGAACTCGGCTAGCCAGAATGGCAGGTAGTTCATCAGGAAAGGCGTACCTTTGTCATAGAAATGTTTGGCGACCGGACTCTCCGGGACAGTTGACTCCATAAAGGCAGGGAATTGCCCGTATTCAGAAAAAAAGCTGCGACCCCCATTTATTTTTTCTGCAGCCTGCAAAAAGAGTAGCTGAATAGCCGGGTGCATGTTTTTATCAATAAGCAGATGCGTTGTCGGTGCAATCATCTTTGTATCGTTTTCTGGAAAGTTCTGCTCAAGACTGATGGCCCCCTGCGGTATCACAATCTGATGAAAGTAAGGCATCAATCGGGTATAGGCTGCGGCACGATCAAAATTTGCAATTGAAATATTTGGTTGTTTCAACAACAGGCGGACGTTTGCTGATTCGATCCCATCGACGATGAATATCGAGCTGACCTCACCTTTGATGAACGCCTGAACGCCTTCATCGGAGGGGAGTGCTTTGAAATTGCTACTCATGGGGTAGCCATTTAATTCGAGAATATGCAGGGCCTGACGGTGGGTGCCGCTACCGATTTCTCCGATGGCCATTGGCTGGTCCAGAAATTCTTTTGTTTGCAAGCCTTTTAAATTGAACTTGTCGTTGCGATAAAAAAACCAGACAGGTTCAAAACCGATGCTGCCAAGTGAAAGCAGATCTTTACTATTTTCACTTGTGACAAGCCCGCCTTGCACAAATGCCGCCTGCAGCGGGTCTTTGGGATTGGCCAGCCGAGCGATATTTTCCTCAGCGCCAGGCGTCTCAGTCAGTTCAAGTTTGACGCCGTTCTTTGCAAAAAACTTAACGTACTCGGCGGTGATGAATTCGTAAGACCCACCTTTAGATCCTGTGCCCATTAATACGCTCTTGGGGGGCGCAGGCTTTGCGAACCATAAAGCGACTGCTACCAGAGTTAGCAAGAGCAGGAGCAGCGGCCATGTTTCACGAATAAACTGAATCCCGTCCTGAATTGTTTCAAGAACTGTTTCGTATAACGCTTTACTTTGTTCGACAACTTCTTCTTTGACACTACCCATTGCAACGTTACCTGATCAGTAAGGGGGAGGGGGCACTGACGGACTTCGCTTTCAGACTGCGGTGAAAAGTCGAACTTGATTACGACCGTTTTTTTTGGCTATGTACATCGCAATGTCGGCATGTTTTTCCAGCAAAGCGACTTCGTGTCCGTGTTCCGGGTAAACGGATATGCCGATACTCGCACTAGTTTTTAGAATCTGGCCTGAAAACGCCACGTCTTTATTGATTTCGAGCAAAATTTTCTGCGCGATATGTACTGCTGACTCATTTTTTTCAATATCGTATAAAAGAATCACAAACTCATCCCCGCCAACTCTGCTCACGGTGTCGGTTTCACGGATGCAGGAGACCATTCTTATGGCTGTCTCCCTTAATAATGCATCGCCAGCGTCATGTCCTAATGTATCGTTAATTTTTTTGAAATGATCAATATCCAAATAGATCAAGGCGAACTTTTTATTGTTGCGCTTGGCCAACGCAAGCGCTTGTTTCAGCCGGTCTTCAAGGAGCAACCGGTTTGGCAAAGCGGTGAGTTTGTCGTGCTCAGCGAGATATTGGATCTGTTGATTATGCAGGTAAGCTTTGATCAGTAACGCCATGCTGATGACAACGAACAGGATGGTCACAAGGGTCGCGTATAAAATGCCCAGTGAACTTTCATACCAGCCTGACAAATATAGCTCACTGGTCATACTTGCAGCGATAAGTAAGGGATAACGATCCAGCTTTTGAATAGAAATCATCCGGGCTGTTGATACTGTATTTTGACTAAAGCTCGGTTCGTCAGTGAAATATATTTTGTGGCTTTCTGATTTCTGGCTAAGAATGGACATCAGTGGCACGTTGCTATTAATCTTGCCGATCATGTCATCCACATATGGCCAGCGGATGAGCAGTGTTCTGTCATCGCGGTACAGTGATAGTCCCGCGCCTTCACCCAGATTTTCGCCAATACGTTTGTAGAGTTCGGTAAATACCTCTACAGAGACGCCAACCAGAACGAAACCCAATAGCTCGTTACGCGTGTTGACTACTCGTCTTGCCAAATAGAAAACCCATTTTTCATTGCCTTTGTTTTGCACCGGCAAACTGTAAAAAGTATTGTCATCGTCATGTGTACTCAACCACGTGAAGTAATCGCGATTGGACAGGTTGATTTCAGGTGGCGGGTATTGTCTGGAAAAATTCAAAACGCGACCATCTATCGCAACAAATGTAGCAACATCCATAATAGGATTGGAGTTTGTCTTTTCGGTCAGGATTTCAAACTGTGATTTTTGACTGGCAAATTCGTTATATTGATCGGTTGTTTCGATTTTTGCCTGGTCAATGGCGTCGACCATGCTATTGAGCATGGTGTTAGCGGAAAACATGGTTTGCGAGGCATGCTCGGAAAGTATCAGGGTTAGGTTAGATAGCTGACCTGTACGTTCATTGATCGTGTTTTGACGCAGCAGGTAGATCGAAACCGCAGCGTTTGCAATCAACAGTAATGAGAGGGTCGCTCCCGCGATGAGTACGAGCCGTGTATTTTTTCTTTTGATACTCATCAGGGGACTAGACTTAAGAAAAGATAGGCAGCGAAAACCACGAGATGCACAGCGCCTTGCAGCACTGTCGCGCGACCAATCGCAATAGTCAAAATACTCAGAAAGAAAGTCAGGCATAAAAACGTCATGCCTAATGCATTGACCCCCAGGCTCAGTGGCATATCGAATCCGACGGCAACGATGGCGACCGCAGGAATCGTCAGGCCAATACTAGCTAATGCTGAACCAATAGAAAGGTTAAGGCTGGTTTGCAATCGGTTATTCAACGCCGCTTTGATCGCGGAAACGCCTTCAGGTAATAACACAAGCAAGGCGATCGCAATACCTACTACGGATCTGGGGGCGCCTGCTTTTTCGATGGCAGTTTCGATTGACGGGCTCAGCGCCTTTGCTAACAAGACAACTGTTACGAGTGATGCGAGCAGGAAAATAAAACTGAAAAATGTTTTTACATTTGAGGGGGAGGCGATTGGTGTGACGGGTAAGTGAGTCTGACTCGTCTGATAGGCCGCATCCTCTTGGAGAAAATAATTTTTATGGCGAATAGTCTGGATAAAAACGTATGTACCATACAAAGTCAAAGATAAAACCCCTGCGAGAATCAGCTGGCTTTTAGTAAAAGAGGGCCCGGGTGTCGACGTGAAATTAGGCATCACCAGCGTCAACATGGCGAGTGCAATCAATACCGCTAGCCCCGAATTTGTGCCCTCGATTTTGAAGGAAAGCTCACGGTGCTTGAGGCCGCCCAGAAAGATCGATAACCCAATCACGCCATTCATGACGATCATGATCGCTGCAAAGACCGAATCCCGGGCAATCAACTCGCCCCCTAAGCCCGCTGAGAGCATGATGGAGACGATGAGGGCGACTTCGATGATTGTGACCGATACCGCCAGAATTAATGTTCCGAAAGGCTCGCCGGTCTTGTGGGCAATCACCTCGGCCTGATGCACAGCATTGATCACCGCCGCGATCAGGAGCGCCGCCATGAGTGTCGTTTGCAGAATACCTTCAGGGTAAGGAATCATGAGTTGCTCGGGAAATCAATTCAAATAGGTTATCACATCAAAGTATGTGAATTTTAATGATTCTTGAGCGATTTTTGAGCAGCTTTTTAGCGATTCCTCCCTTTCACTAGAGACAGAATTTTCTCTCCTAGTACCTGCTCTGAAATATACGTTGCACCATTCTTAGTCAGGTGGCCATAATCCATCACGATCAGATCGTTTGGAAAATCCGTACCGATATTGGTCAAACACCCCTTGTCGTTGCACAACGCATCCTTGAGAGAAATATATTCCACCCCTCGGTGGTTGTCTTCGGCGCGCAAAATTGAATCCATCTCGAGGGATTCGCGAACAACATAGACAAAGGTGCGTTCTGGCACAGATTTGTCATGCCGTAAAAAGTTGAAATTCATTGCGTGTGGGAGTGATTCTTGCCAGTTAGGGATGTCCCCAATGATCCAGACATTTTTAACTCCGTCAGACTTTAGCTTGGCAGCTGCTTTCCAAAGATATTCTGGATAGTTGATAGACTCTCCGTAATAAGGGTCTTTAGCTCTGAATAAATGATGCGCAAACAGAATCACCAGATCTGGTTTGATGGTTTGAATCTGGTTTTGGATCCATTTGTTGTAGTCAACGCAGCGTGGCCGCTTATCGTTGAGTGAAAGTGGGGTGCATTCAAGAACAGGGTAGGCGATCAGATTGATCTCTTGCGCATCCAGATACGGTTTAAGCCCCTGATATAAAGCTTGAGAGTGAGAGTCGCCGAGCATCATGACCGTGGCGTTTGAAGGAAACTGGATTTTGTCGCAACGCTCAAAGAGGGACGGATTAAATTCCCGTCCCAGATCAGCGAAAACGCCGCAGCCAATGAAGGGAACCTCATAGGCTTTGGAAATGAGCGTTTCATCCCAGCTTCTTTTAATTGTCCGGGTTGCAATGAGACCGCCCGCAAGTGCGATCACAAGCGTGACGATTGCACCGGTCCAGATGAATTTTTTTGCATTGTCACGGGTGACTTTGATCGCTCTGAAAGGTTGCTCGATGAATCGGTAGGTTAACCATGCCAGTACAAAACAACACGCCAGAGCAATGAACTTGGCCGGCCTCGATTTGAGATCTGCGGATTGTGATAACAATAAGATAGGCCAGTGCCATAGATAGAGACTGAAGCTGATCCTGCCGATAAATAAAGCAGGTTTGGAGCGTAGAAATCGTAATGCGCTAGCTGCTTTCGCGGTTGGGGCAATCATCATGCATGCACCGACCACAGGCAATAACGCCCAGAAACCTGGAAAGGCGGAGTGATGATCCAGCAACGCTGTGGCAAGTGCGATCAAGAGAAAACCAAGGACAGGAATCGCTTTGTGTCCAAAGGGATTTTTGCTCGCTAGACCGTTATGATGGTTCGATGCGCCCTGAACAACGTAGTAGGCAAGTATGCCACCAGAGGATAACTCCCAAAATCGCGTGACAGGCATATAGAACGCTAAGGTGCGATCTGTCTGTGTCGCGATAACGTTTAGGATAAATGAGGCGACGGTCAGCGTGATCAAGCATGCTAAGCGGTGTTTTTTGAATTTAAAGAATAAGATCAGCAGCAAAGGCCAGACCAGGTAAAACTGCTCCTCGATACCCAGTGACCAGAAATGCAAGAAAGGCTTATGCGTAGAGCTGGTATCGAAATAGCCTGATTCTGACCAGAGCACGAGGTTCGATATATTCAGGATCCCTGCGGCACTGTGCTTGCCTAGCAATACAAAATCCGTTGGGAAAAGAAAAAACCACGCAAAGGCCAGACACGTGCAGATCACAACAACCAAGGCCGGCAAAATCCGCCTGATACGTTTGGCATAAAAGTCAATCAGGCTAAAGGACTGACTCTCTAACGCTGTCATGATCTGTAGAGAGATCAGATAGCCAGAAATGACAAAAAAGATATCCACCCCGATATAGCCGCCCAACACACCGAAGTAGTGATAAACAACGACTAATAGAATTGCAAGCGCACGAAGACCATCTATATCTGGTCGATAGTGATCGGGAATGACGTGGGTTTTGATGGCATTTACTCTAAGAGATTGAGCAAGTAAGGGATTGTAGGCTGACAGCAGCTAAAACGTATGAGCCGCCTTGCTTAATTGTTTGTTACTAAGTAATATTGAATGTCAAAATTAAAATTAATCATAATTACTAAATAGCAATTAATGCATGACGATAGAATCAATTTTAATAATCTAACCATTTGTATTCAGCGGGTGGACCTATTTCTAACCCGACGCCGCTATTAAATTCAAGGTATTGATGCGCTACAGAAAAGAAATTGATGGGCTGCGAGCTTTAGCAGTGCTTGCAGTCATGTTTTTTCATGCAAATTTTTCGTGGGCGAGTGGAGGCTTTGTTGGCGTTGATATTTTTTTTGTGATTAGTGGATATCTGATCACTCAGATCATTGTTACCCAGATTCAGGCCGGTACGTTTTCTCTGACTCAGTTCTATGAGCGACGCGCAAGACGGATTTTGCCAGCCTTGTTCGTGATGCTGCTGCTCTGTCTGCCACTTGCCTGGCTGATCATCATCAATCCTGCAGATTTCAAAGATTTCTGTAAGTCGCTCCTGGCCGTTGCACTTTCTGTATCCAATATTTTATTCTGGAAGGAGAGCGGGTACTTTGATAGCAGCACGGCGCTCAAACCGTTGCTCCATACCTGGAGTCTGGCGGTTGAGGAACAGTATTACCTCATCTTTCCATTCTTTATGTTTGTGGTTTGGAAAGCAGGCGCGAAAAACATTGTTTGGCTAACGCTGATTCTGGGTCTGATGAGCCTGGCATTTGCGCAATGGAGCAGCATTCATCAGCCTGTATTTAATTTTTACTGGCTACCTTCGCGGATGTGGGAGTTGTTGGCTGGTGCCGTCATCCCCATCATATTCGCTGGATTTCCGCGACTGAAGTCGTCTCTCCAACCCCGCTCGGACAATGTTGCTCAAACGCTTGGCCTGCTCGGGATTGCTCTGATTATCTCATCCATGCTGATGATGAACGAGCATTTGTTATGGCCGAGTTTCTGGACGCTGATCCCTGTGTTGGGGACTGTGTTGATTTTACTTTTCGCATCCAGCGCTACCCTTGCGGGTCAGATTCTGAGTGCGCGTCCATTAGTCGCGATTGGCCTGATTAGCTACAGCACTTATTTATGGCATCAGCCGGTCCTTGCTTTGGCGAGATATCAGTTTGATAACTTGACACTGATGCACAGATTATCAATGGTGCTTGCCGCGCTGATATTAGGTGGACTCAGTTGGAAGTTTATCGAGACGCCATTCCGCGATAAAAACCGTTTCACGACTAAACAGATTTTTGTGAGTGCATTCGTTTTGATCTTATTTTTTGTCTCTGTCGGACTCGCTGGATATTTCAAGAGCGGTTTTCTCTATAGATTGCCTGCGAAAGCTGAGCCTGTGTTTGCCTATGTCATGAAAAACTTCATGCAGGATATCCGTAGTGACAGATGTTTCATTCAGCTTAATTTACCTACTGATCGGTTCGCCCAAGAATGCTCGCTGACACCAGCATCGGGTGATTCAATCGTGCTGTGGGGTGACTCTCACGCAGCGGCACTTTATCAAGGTTTTAAAAAATATTCGGGCGAGGTGATGCAATTCACGGCCGGATCGTGTCCTCCCATTTTTTGGAATACTAAAGCGTCCCCAAACTGTCTGGCGCTCAATCAGTATGCAATGCAGGAAATCCTCCGTTTAAAGCCCTCAATCGTTTATCTCGAGGCAAACTGGCTCGCCTATCCAGGTGACATTGCCGCAGCCGCTCAGGCGATCCAGAAGATGCGTCAGGACCTCCCGGGCGTGCGGATCGTCATGATCGGCAATGTTCCGCACTGGCCTAAAGGATTGCCTAGAGAAATCTTACAATCAGGACGCTCTTACGCTGGGCCCTTGTTTGTGCCGGTGCCTGTATCCATGTTTAGCGGACTGCAAGATTCAGACCGACAGCTTGAGAAATTCGCCCGTGAAAAGGGGGTTGAGTTTGTTTCTGCACTCGATTTGCTTTGTAAACAGCAGGGCTGTCAGGCCGTTATCATGACGGACCAGGGGCCAAGGCTCACAGCATTTGATGATGGCCATTTAACCAAGGCGGGCTCGGAGAATCTGGTTGGGGAGATCTTGCGAAAGCAGTAATAAAAAAAATACCCGAACGAATCGAGTATTTTTAACTTTATTTTGGTGCCAGTGGACGGAATCGAACTGTCGACCTTCTCATTACGAATGAGCTGCTCTACCAACTGAGCTACACCGGCTAAGTACCAAGCCAAAAATTATATCAGATTGAGAGATCCGGCAAATCCACCCAGCGTCGCTCAGTATTGCTGCGGTAGCAGGCATCCACAAGTTGTATGCCTTTTGCACCCTCCCTCAGGGGTGAAGGGAAGGGCGCATCCTCGGCCACGTGCCGTAAAAAGAGCTCCCAGCCAGACCGGTATGAGTTGGTGTAGGGGGCTACATCCGGGACCTCCATCCACTGGGCATCAAAATTTTCGCTGGTTGGGACTTCGATGCTCCAAACTGGTTTTGGCGTTGCAGCAGCAGGCTGGATAAAGCAGCGATAGAGACCACAAACTGCGGAACCTTGGGAGCCGTCGACTTGGATAGTCAGGATGTCATCGCGTTTGATTCTGGAGGCCCAGGAGGCATTGATTTCTACTAGCGCGCCATTGGTCAGCTCAAGTGTTGCCATCACGGTATCGTCGACATCGACAGGATATTCCTCGCCTTTTTCATCCAAACGTAAATGCACGGCTGTTTTAGTTTTACAGCTAACGGCTTTGATGTCGCCTAATAAAGTATCAACGATATAGCGCCAGTGAGGAAACATATCTAGTACCAGTCCGCCACCGTCTTTTTTGCGATAATTCCAGCTCGAACGCTGAGCGGGATGGATTTCACCATCAAACACCCACCAGCCAAAATCGATCTTTGCCGAGAGGATTTCACCAAAAAAACCAGCTTTCCCTAGGTTTCGTAATTTGGTCAGGCTAGGTAGAAATAATTTGTCCTGAACCGTTCCATTTTTCAGACCAAGTCGCTCTGCCATTGTTGCGAGATCAAGCGCTTGTTCGAGAGATTCAGCGATTGGCTTTTCGAGATAGATATGTTTGCCTGCTTGCATCGCCGATGAGGCGCGTTGATGGCGTCCTGCGGTGACGCTGGCATCAAAATATATCGTGTTGTTTGTATCTGCCAGACAGGCCTCGCGATCCGTGGTCCATGCGATGTCGTGAGGCGCTGCGATGGCTTGAAGTTTCTCGGCGCTACGTCCAAGCAGGACAGGTTCTGGAATCAGCCTGTCGCCATTTTTAAGCAGGAGGCCACCTTCCTTGCGTATGGCTAGTAGACCTTTAAGGTGTTGCATTTGACCCAGGCGCCCGGTCGCACCCTCAATTATGATTTGGATTTTTTTCGATGACATGATCTGGCGATAGTCCGTGATTAGTTTTCGGTGAGAGAGTAAGGATGGAACGGGAATTCGCATGGAGGGCCATCTGCCACATACATGATGCGATTTTCTAAATCGATCAGGACTGCGCCTGTGGTCATGGTTTGCTTGGCAGGTGCTTGTCGATGATCTGGGTGACGACATAACGCATGCGGAGCACTGAAATGATCGCTCATGGCGGCTTTCATCGTATGCACATCGATTTGCGCATTGCCACGTTCCAGCAGGCGACGCATGCGGGATGCTCTAAATAATGTGCCGGGGCTGACTTTTTCCATTTGTGACTCACCATGTCCCGAACCAAGAAAGTGGTTCGAGTGCGTCACAATGCCATTGACCGGATTGATATAGGTAATGTGGTTCGGGCTCGTCTCAAAATCGATGATTTCGCCGCCTGACGCGCCAATCACAAAGTTGCCTGAACACGTGCGCTTTGTTGAGACGATAGGTAAAAGAGCATCTGCATAGCGGTCAGCATCGAGCACTTCGCGGCAGCGCATATGAAAGGGTTTCTGATACGGATTTGATCCGTCCAGATCCGAAGCAAGACCATTTTCCACTAGGCCGATGCCGCACTCATTGACCCCCATTTTTCCACCAACAATACCTGCTTCTGTCATGCAGACCATGCTTGGCTTATTGCTACGTTTTATCCGCAAAACGATTGTGCGTTGATGTACGCCTGCTATCCAGTCCCAATTCTGACCTAACCAGGTGTGGCCGTCAGCGGTGACATCCGAGAGGAGTCCAAATGTCGTGCAGCCGTCTGTTTCAGCAGTCGCCTGCGCGAGTCCTTTTTCTTGTTTGCGCGCATCTTTACCAAAAATCATGAATGCGATTTCATAGCGTGCGTTGAGCAAAGCGATCGCAGCGGCTGATTGCTCCGCGCCTTTCGCCAGTCCAAGCATCTCTTCTGCATACTCTGGATTCTGTGTCTCCATGGCCGTCTGCCAGCGCATGGCTTCTTCAAGCGCTTCGTGGCGAGGCAGACCTGAGGCCTCAAACCGCCTGAGATAAGTTTCTAGATTTGCGGCAACGTCTGACGAAAAAGTTTTTCCGTGAGCAAGACCTCTCTCGTACGCATCGTCACCAACAGTCAGGCAAGGCATTTGTTTTCTAGTTGTCACAGCATCACCTTATAAAGTTCACGATTGATTTCACCGACCAGGCGTATAAATTCATCTGATAGCCTGGTTTCTTCGTTTCGGGGGCGCGGCAAGTTAATTTCGAACACTTTGTGTATGCGTCCGGGGCGAGCCGACATCAGAATGACTTGATCGGAAAGAAAGACTGCCTCAGCCAACGAGTGCGTCACAAAAATAACGGTTTTTTGATATTGCTGCCAGATTCGCATCAACTCGAAAGCCATGCGATCGCGCGTGATCTCGTCAAGCGCTCCAAATGGCTCGTCCATGAGGAGAATGGACGGGTCAAGGGCTAACGCGCGCGCCAGTGACGCGCGTTGTTGCATGCCACCAGACAATTGATGCGGCAGTTTTTTTTCAAAACCTTTCAACCCTACAACTTCAATAAGATCCGAAACCTGGGGTTTGTGCCTTGCGCGTTTATCACCAGATTTTTTACTGACGATTTCATCCAACAGTTGTACGTTTTTTTCGATATTGAGCCAGGGCATTAGGTTGGCTTGTTGAAACACAAGGCCGATCCGTCCTGCATTTCTGAGCGTGGAGGGCGCCGCACCGTCAATCATGACCTTGCCCAGGGTAGGGGACATCAGGTCTGCAAGAACTTTTAATAGTGTGCTTTTGCCGCAGCCTGATGGACCCACAAGTGATACGAATGATCCACCTTGGATGTTCAGGCTAACGGGAGCAAGCGCATGAACAGGCTCTGCAGAGCCTAAACCATAGGTGACTTCGACATCTTGTATCGAAATGCCTGCTGCGGCTGAGTGAGCATTTGGGGTCGGACTATTCATAAATTGTTGGGAGGCTTTGTCAATGGGCAGCTTACTTTGCAGGCTGCTTAATCAGGGTCGACAGAGTTTTAGCTTCGTCAATGCTGTTGATGATCGCGTTGGTATACATGCTTTGGGCCGTTGGCTTTTTAGGTAAATCACCGCCTGAGGCCAGAATATCGATTGATGACTGCCACTTAGCATCATTCATCAATCCAAATCTTTCTGCGTAATCCGGTGAGTTGTAGAGTTCGTAAATCATGCGTAATTTGCGTGACTCGAGCTTGAGATCCCGGTCGGGTGATACGGCTACGATTTCTTTCATCGCCTGTTCGATATTGTCGTGCGTCCAGATCAGACTTTTTATGGTGGCTCGCACAAAGCGCTTCACCAGATCTGGATTGCTTTTAAGTAATGCTTCATTGGTATAGATGACCGTGCCATAAAACTGCACACCGTAATCCCGCACTGGCATGACATTGACAGGAAAACCTTTGCCTTCAAGGGTGAGGGCCTGTCCGAAAGAGTAGCCAAACAAACCATCAACTTGACCAGCTGCAAGCATCTGGACTTCTGCTCCACGTGCGACAGAAACAAATTCAACATCTTTGCGTGTGAGTCCACCTCTGGCCAGAACAGGCTCAATCAGCCCCATGACGTTAGCCTGGAACCAGGCGAGTTTCATACCTTTCATTTTTTCCGGTGTTGTAATCCCTGCTTTCTGTGGAGTGATGACAGAAAAAGGATTATCTGGCTGATCCGCCATGACCGCTACGATAGGTAATCCACTTCCCTTAGCCTTAACAAAGGCATCCGCATTGGTAACACCAAACTGTTCACGTCCTGTCGCGATAAAGACTTCGTTTTGCTGACCCGCTGCAGGTGGGCGGATTTCAAGATCGATCCCTTCTTCAGCGTAAAACCCTTGCGCACGGCCACCAAAGTATTGAGCATGCATGCCCCAGGGCGTGAAATTGATACGCAACACGACTTTGTCTGCTGCTAGAGCAGAATGTGTAAACGCTAAGGACGCAATTAAGAGTGATGCGTGCGTCATGATGGTTTTGATGGGTTTTTGTGAGAACACAATAAGCTCCTTAAACCTGCGAGGTAGAATCGTTTAAGCCTGTTCGCCAAGATACGCGCGACTCAATCCAGGACATGAAATTAAAAAATACCGTGCCGATGACCGCGAGTGCGATGATGGCGGCAAAGGATCTGGCTGTATTAAAGTTAAAACTCCCCGATAGCACCAGATAGCCCAATCCATTTGAAGCAGCCAGCCATTCGGCTACGATCGCGCCCAGTACTGCGAGCGTTGTGGCAATGCGAAGCCCAGCGAAAATGTATGGGATGGCATAAGGCAGTCTGAGCTTGAACAACATCTGTTGTTCAGTCGCTGCGACAGATCTAAATACATCAGCCAGACCCCGATCGACTTCCTTAAAGCCTGCCATGGTGTTGATGACGATAGGAAAGAATGCGATCGACATCACGACTGCTATTTTGGAACCCATGCCCGCACCAATCCACACCAGGATAAGTGGTGCGATCGCGATTTTGGGCACACTTTGCAGTCCGACAAAAATCGGCATGATCAGGCGCTCAAGCAGTGGGAATCTGATCATCAGCGCCGAGACAGCTAAAGCAAAGATGACGGCCGTGACATAGCCGGTGAGAATCGCCCAGATCGTTGCTAGGGAGTGCATTTGAATGAGGGGCCATTCCTCGCCCATGAGTTCTGCGATTTGGCTGGGTGCAGGAAGCAAAAACGCTGGAATTTCAAAAACCCGGACCGAAGCCTCCCAAATGACCAGCAAGCAAATCATCAGTAAAAGTGAGCTCCATTTTTCGAGCAAACGGATTACGCACGATTGTTTTTGGATTGTCGCGAACTGTTTTGTAGAAACAACTTGCTCTGCGTCAAGGTTGCCTGACATGCTGACTCACTTTCAGTGGATATGG